>CAZCRO010000042.1:0-19851 GCA_964501115.1 uncultured Oscillospiraceae bacterium | reverse complement strand
TCCACTCGTCCATGAAGGGCTCTGTGCCGATCCAGTGGTCGCCCAGGAACATCATCGCTTCCAGGCCGTACTCGTGGGTAATATCCACCATTTCCTTGCACAGCTTGGCCACTTCCCGGCGCTGGAATGCCTGGAAATCCTTATATTCCTTGGAAGGAACCCGGTACTGGTTGTTGTGATAGCCCTGATCCACAATGAATTCCGGGCGGAACTTATAGCCCACTTCCTTCTCAAACTGCTCCAGAATGTAAGGAGACACGGAAGCGGAATAGCCATACCAGTCTACAAACTTCTCTCTTCTGAGCTCATCGAACACCAGAGTGAACTGGTGGAAGAAGGTGGTATAGCGGATTACGTTTACGTAGGGGTGCTCCTGGATAAACTTGCGCAGCCGCTCCATGGTGAAGGCATGGGTCTTGGGCTGGCGAACATCGAAGGTAATCTGATGTTCAAAATTCTGCCAACCGTTGGTCACAGCATTGTACATGTGTACAGGATCCCAGATCAGGTAAGCCAGGAATGCCACGGTATAGTTGTGGTAGGCCTCTGCCTTGGTAAGCACCACGCAGCCGGTCTCCTCGTTGTAGTACCAATCCTCGGGAGAAACACTCTGGCCGGTGGTTCTGTCCATTACTTCCCACCAGCGCTTCCGGTCATCCCGGGTATTGACCTGAAGCATATCCTTGGAGATACCCTTCATCAGTTCAATTTCCAGAGTCTCGCCTTCCGCAGTGTGGAAACCGGTCATGATGTAGCACTGCTGCACCTCATCCGGGTTGGCCTTTGCCCAGGCATTGTCCTTCCGGGTGGTGTAATAAGTAGAATAAATCTTGGCATCCTGATCCCGCAGTTCAGCGGGGAAGTCCGTGCCGTCGCAGTCACGGATGGCATCAGCGCCCCATTTTTTCAAAATTTCCAGAGTCTGGGGAACCACATCCAGGTCTGTGGGGATGGTTACTCTGCCAAAATGTTTGGAATCCATAGCAATACGCTCCTCTTTCAATTTTCTGAATCAAAACCCGCCGAAAAGGCGGGATAGCTTTCCAATGCCTAGAATACCACACATCCCACAGATTCGCAATGCCATTGTTTACTATTTTCTTATCTAAATCATCTTTCCCCCGCTCCAACTTCACAGGAACTTAATATTTACCCACTTTAAGTTTTAATATTCTCCGGGTATACTAAAAGCACAAAGTAAATCAAATGATTTCTTGTTTCTTTTTCATTTTTTCTCCTCCAACTATAGCAAAAGCCACGGTGCCAGCCGTGGCTTTTGTGTTATCCAGATGTACCAAATTTTAATATTCCAGGAGCTGACGGATCGCTTCGGCCAGGATGGGCAGGGTTGCCATGGCTTCCTGCCGGGTGTTTCCGGCGGCTCCGATTTCTATGAGAAGACTTCCGCTGCTCAGATCCTGGTTGAATCTCTGGCTGCGCAGGCATACCGGCCGGGTGATTCCGGGAGACAGCCGTTCCAGAAGCACCTGCAGCTTCAGCGCCAATGCCAGATTGCTCTGCCAATCCGGATGCGTCAACCCGCTTGCGTTGCTGCCTACCACCAGCATCACCTGGGCACTCTGCTCTCCGTTCACCTGTGCCAGCGTCCTGAGCTGACCGGTGGATGTATCCGCCGCGTCCCGGTGCAGATCCAGCACCAGACACAGCCCGGGTTCCCGGCTTAAAAACTGCTCCACGCTCTTCCGGGCATGGGTATAGGCAGCATTGTACGACGGGTAATCGTGAAGCGTTTCATCCCGCACCGTCGGAACCCCAAGCTGAAGCAATAAATTCTCCAGTGCCTCCCCCAAAGAGAGCATATTGTATCCGGAATCCAGCGTTCGGTAGGCGGCGGTCTGCACATACTGTCCGGAAGAAGCGGTATAACTTTCCGTCGTATGGGTGCTGTATAACAGTACCTTCGCCCCATCCCCCTCCGGGAACTCCCCACCGGACAACAGCAGATCCTCCACGTCCACCGTCAGACCGGAAGTATTGTACAGCCGGATACTTTGTGCATCCGCCCGGGTGAAAACCTCCTGGGGCTGGAGATCCGCCTGTACCTGTGTCTGCTGCCGGGAGACATCCAGTGTAAGCGGCGGAGCAGACTCCGGAGCAAGTACCGCTGCCTTCACCAACGAAGAAGACCGGACACGCTGTCCGGTCTCTAAATATATCAGCAGACTTTGCGCCCGGGGTGTTTCCAGCCAGCGCCGGAATGTATCCACTGCCCCGCCGGAAGCCAGGCGCAGCACCATTGCACACAGCACCACCCCGATGCCGAAGCGCAGGCACTTTTCACTCTGGCGCATGTACATCCCTCCTGTTATACTTCCTCCCGCCGCCTCCATTTGGGGCGGCTGCGCAGCGTAACACGCAGTTCCCGGAAAAAATCCTGCATCAGCTGGGCAGCCTCCTCTTCCAGCACACCCCCACACATCTGGGGATGGTGGTTGAACTCCATGGAAAACAAATCGCAAACTGACCCGCAGGCACCAAACTTACTGTCCCTGGCACCGAAGACCACCCGGGGAATCCGGGCCTGCACAATGGCACCGGCACACATAGGGCAGGGCTCCAGTGTAACATACAGGGTACACTCCCAAAGCCGCCATCCTCCCAGTGTTTTGCACGCCTGAGCAATGGCCTCTATCTCTGCATGAGCCAGGGCACTTTTCCCTGTCTCCCGGCGGTTGTACCCCCGGCCGACAATCTCCTGTCCCCGGGTAATTACACAGCCCACCGGCACCTCACCTTCCCGTGCCGCCTGCCTGGCAAGCTCCAATGCCTGGCGCATAAAATCCAAATCGTCCATAGGCGTCTCCTTTCTTTCTTCCATCATATCCCAAGCAAGCCCCCACGTCAAGAAAAAGGATACCACAGCCGGAATGAAAAATCCGATGAAATCAGAACTCTTTACACCGAAAGAAAAATCTGGTATTCTATATGCGATGGTGCATACCATCCCCATCGCTTTGCGAAAGGAGCCTGCCTGTGAAGACCAGAAAGCTGGTATTGCTTGCACTGCTGAGTGCCATTGCCCTTACCATTTTCGTACTGGAAGCCCAGGTTCCCCTGCCTGTCCCCGTTCCGGGAATCAAGCTGGGGCTGAGCAACATTGTCACCGTGTTTACCGTATTTGTGCTGGGCCCGGGCAGCGGTATTGCCGTGCTGGCCGTGCGGATTTTCCTGGGTGCGGTCTTCGCCGGGAATTTCAGCACCATTCTATATTCCCTGGGAGGCGGCAGCCTGGCCATTCTGGTCACCATTGCCCTGCGCCCGGTTTTAAAGGAATCTCAACTGTGGGCAGCAGGCTGCGCCGGTGCCATTGCCCACTCCATCGGCCAAATGGCCGTTGCCATCTGGGTGAGCAAAACCCCCCAGCTGGTTATGTATTTGCCGGTGATGCTGCTTATCAGTATTGTAACCGGCCTGTTTACCGGGCTGTGCGCCCAGTTTTTATTGAATCGAGGGAATCCGTTTTGGAAAACTATTTTCAGATGAATCTGCCCAAGGGACAGATCGATGCCATCTCCACCCTGGGGCTGGCACATATTGGTGACGGCGTTTTTGAACTGCTGTGCCGCAGTTATCTGTGCCGTCAGGGCTTTACCACCGTGCTGGAGCTGCACAAGCGCACGGTGGCTATGGTAAAGGCTCCCGCCCAGGCAGAGCTGGCAGACAAACTGCTGCCCCTGCTGACAGAGCAGGAGCAGAGCTACTACCGCCGGGGCAAAAACGCCCACGTCCACGCTGTTCCCAAGGGGGCAACCCCTGCCCAATACGCCAAGGCCACCGGACTGGAAGCTCTGTTTGGCCGACTGTACCTGGAAGGAAAGCTGGAACGAATCAACCAGCTGTTTGTACAGGGTCTACAGGAGGATCCCCATGGCATTTGACGCGTTTTACCTGACCGCCGTGCTGGAGGAGTTGCGCACACGCTGCTCCCAGGCCCGGGTGGAAAAAATTTACCAGCCCAGCCGGGATACCCTTATCTTCCTGCTGCGGTGCCAGCAGGGCAGAGAGAAACTTCTGTTTGCCGCCAACCCTGCCGCTCCCCGGCTGCACCTGACCACCGCTTCTCCGGAGAACCCCCCGGAGCCACCCATGTTTTGCATGTTCCTGCGCAAGCATCTTCTGGGTGCCCGGCTGGCAGACATCCGCCAGGTACCTATGGAACGGTGTGCGGAGTTTGTCTTCGACTGCACCGATGAAATGGGCTATCCAATCCAGCGCACCCTTGTCGCCGAACTGATGGGCAGAACCTGCAACATCTACCTGCTGAATCCGGAGGGGCGGATTTTGGACTGCCTGCGCCGTGTCGGCCTGGATGAAACCAGCCGCCCGGCACTGCCGGGGCTGAACTATCAGGCTCCCAGCCCCCTGAACAAGGAAAATCCGCAATTGCTGGATGCCCAGGACTATGTCCGTCTGCTCCGTGCCCCCGGTGCCGATGTACTGGCTGACCGGCTGATGGACTGCCTGGGCGGCCTGTCCCCCCTGGTCTGCCGGGAGGCTGCCCTCTTTGCCGCCGGTGCCACCGATGCCCGGCTGGAAGGGCTGGACGCGGACACTGTCGGAGCCAAACTTCACGACTTCTTCCGGGAGAATCTTACCTCCCCCGCCCCCTGGTTCTGGGCTGCGGAAGACGGTACACCAAAACAATTTGCCTTCTGTCCGATCCGGGAATACGGTTCCTGCCAGCAAGGAGAAAGCTTCAGCGCCCTGCTGGATGGATTCTATACGCTGCGGGATCGGAAGGATGCCATGCGGCAAAAAAGCCAGGCACTGCGCAAAAACATATCCAACCATTGCCAGCGCCTGCGGCGGAAACTGGCCATCCAGGAAAAGGAACGCACCGCCACCTACGACCGGGAACGGCTGCGCCAGCTGGGTGACATTCTTACCGCCAACATTCACCGCATTCAAAAGGGTCAGACCAAAATTCTTTGCGAAGATTTCTACGACGAAAATATGGGGCAAATTGAAATTTCCCTCAGCCCAATCCTCTCCCCCCAGCAAAACGCCGCCAAGTTCTACAAGGATTACACCCGTATGAAAAATGCCCAGCGGGAACTGACCCACCAAATTGAACTGGGGCAGGATGAACTGAACTATCTGGAAAGCGTGCTGGACGAGCTGAACCGGGCACAGACCGATGCCGAACTGGAAGAGATCCGTCAGGAGCTTTCCGCCGGTGGTTATGTCCGCCCGGACAGCAGCCGCAAGCGGATGAAGCAGAGCAAACTCTCCCCCATGCGGTTCGAAAGCACCGACGGCTTTCCCATTTATGTCGGACGGAACAACCGGCAAAATGACGAACTGACCTTCAAAATGGCCAGAAAAGACGATATTTGGTGCCACGCCTCCAAGATCCACGGCAGCCATGTGATCATCTCCTGCGGAGGACAAAAACCACCGGACGATACCGTGACCCAGGCCGCCCAGCTGGCTGCCTACTATGCCGAATCCACCGGTGGCCAGAACATCCCCGTGGATGTGACCACGGTGAAGCAGGTCAAGAAGGTTCCCAGCGGGAAACCGGGTATGGTCATCTACCACAGCTACCGCACCGCCATTGTCAACCCCTATCCAGACATTCGTATTGATCCGCTGAACGCTGAGAAAAAAGCATAAAGAAAATCCAGGACACCATCGCTCCCCAAAGGAGCCGGTGCCCTGGATTATTTATTTTCTTCGCCAAACTTACAGCCGCACTTTCAGCGCCTTCGCCCGAAGCAGCCACGCACACATCAGGTACACGCCTACCGTCAGGCATCCATATACCAAAATAGCCGGAATCAAAGACGCAATGGGTAAAACCGCTTTGATGCCCAGCATCACAAGGATACAGGCCAGCATCACACCGTTGTTGCGCAAATACTCTGCCAAAAATCCACGGAATTCCGGATACAGGCCATAGTTTTTCTTCATTTTTCTCAAAATCATCACAAGAGACAATCCGCCGGACAAAATGGTTCCCAAAATGATGCCGTACAGGCCAAAAGGAATGACCAGAACCAGGCTGAGCAGCAAATTGGCAAAGCTGACAAACACACTGTTTCGGAATGTTGCCTTCGTATTGCCCTTCCCGAAGAAATAACGGTATATCAAATCCCGGACAATGTTATTTTCCTGCCCCAGCAGATACACACAACTGCACCCATACACCATGCGGGAAGAAGCGGCATCGAATTTTCCGTGAAGAAACAGCAGATCAATGCCTTCCCGGCCAATCACCACAAACCCGGCAATCAGCAGGCACACCGCCAGCTGAAACAGCATGGCATAGTCCCACAGGATTTTCTGCCCGACCCGTTCCTCCTGCTTGTCCATCCGGGCCACGATTTTTGGGAAGGCATACACCGTCAGATTCCCGATGACAATGGTATTCACCAGACTGACCACCATGTTGGCATAGCTCAATATAGACAGCTGACCATCTCCCAGAGAGGTGGCAATCAGAGAATCCACAAGAGAATGGATCCGGTACACACCGGTGCTGAATACGCAGGGCAGGAACACCGCCAGCATCTGCTGAAAGCCCTCCCCCCGGAAACCGAACCGGGGATGATAGCGAAAACCACAGCGCACCGCAAAGTAAATATCTACCACCAAATTGATCACTGCTGCCAGAGACAGATACCACAGATAGCGGCCAATGGTCAGTTCCGGATCCAGCAGAATCAGCACCACCGCCAGGCAGTTGCATCCCAGTAAGATCAGCTTCGGCGTATTGTATCGCCCGGCACACTGGTAATAAGCCGTGGTCACTGCCAGGATACCGGTCACCCCCTGGATGACAATGGTATAGAGCATCACATCGGAGGCCAGGCTGCAGAAGACCTCTCCCCTGCCGGAAAGCAGAGAAATGATGGGCTGGCGGAGCAGATAAATCAGCCCCGTGCCTCCAAATACCACCAGGTACAAAAAGGTAAGGAAACTGTCCACAATCTCTCCCGGCTTTTTCTGCACATAGGCAGGAATCACCACTGCGGTAACACCGGATGCCAGAAAGGAAAACAGAAACATGGTGATATTATTGGAGAAATTGTAGGCATCCATCTCGATGCCCGCTCCAAAGGCAGAGGCAGTCAGAGTGGATTTCAGCAAGGCGATGCACTGAGTAGCCACAGACAGAAGCAGCATCAGCATCAGCCGCCCGGTTTCGGATTGAAGCAAGCGTTTGAATTTCAAGAAAAGAACCTCGTATTATCTGTCACACAGCAGGAACTTGTGGACAATCTCCGCCACGCCATCCTGATCGTTGGTATTCCGGGTGACATAGTCTGCCGCCTCTTTTGCGGCGGGTACACCGTTGGCCATTGCGCAACCGACTCCGGCAGCCCGAAGCATCGCCAGATCGTTTTCCTCGTCGCCGGCAGCAACGGAATCTGCCACATCCATTCCAAGTTTATCGCAGAGCATCCGCAAGGCGTTGCCTTTATGTACGCCCCGGGGCACAATCTCCAGGTACTGCTTGCAGGAGAAGGAAGCTTCCACCTGCGGATAGTTTTTCTGAATATCCGCCTGCAGGGATGCCAGGGATGCCCGGTCTGTGAAGGAAATCGCCAGCACCTTGGCCGGTGCCTCCACCAAATCTTTGGAGAAGTCGGAAACCACATGGTAATCCATATGGATGCGCCCGCAGTAGACCCGCAGCATTTCATCCTCCCACTTGGGCTCCACCAATACATGCTCCCAGTCGTAGGTCTGTACATGGACACCACGGCTGTCACACAGCCGCAGCACTGCCTGGGCTACATCCATAGGCAGGCTCTGGCTGTGGATAATTTCCCGGCGGTAGGGATCGTAGATCATGCCGCCATTGAAGGCGATCAGGTAACAGCCGGGCTTGGTCAGCCCCAGCTTTTCATTCTGCAAGATGGCACTGGCCAGCGGCCGGCCGGTATTGATCACCACCCGATGCCCCTGGGCAAGAGCTTCTTCCAGGGCCGCGCGGTTGCCCGGAGAAATTTGCTTGTCCGTAGTCAGCAGGGTACCATCCAAATCCAAAAACAGTATTTTTTTCTTCATATACGCTCCTTATTCTGGGCCTTTGTCTTCCGGCCTGAGTTTATCAGGCAATGATGTTCTCCAGGCTGACCACGTATACCTGCTTACCCGCACGGCGCAGCTCTGCCACAACATCCGGGTCTGCTTTTTCATCGGTGATCAGCGTCCAGTGGCCTTCGTAAATACAGCAGCCGTAGCGGTTTTCCGGCATGGCCACCTTCTGAATCTTGGTGTGATCCGCCAGAATATACAGCCCCTGAGTGGTACGGCTGATCATCGCCTCATTGATACCAATCTCCATGGGAATGTTGTAGCAGAACTCCGCCTTTGCGGTGATCGCCGCACAGCCGATAAAGGTCTTGGTTGCCGTTGTGTTGAGCAGGTTACGCATAACATAGTCGCCAACCATGATATGATCCCGCAGTTCTCCGCCAGTAAGCGTCACCGTCACACCACTGGGATACTTCACCCCAATGGCACGGCCATTGTTGGTGACCACATGAACATTGGAAGTCTGTACGTATTTCAGTACATCCAGCGCCGTCAGACTGCCGTTGATAAACAGAGTATCCCCCGGGCTGATAAACCGGGTAGCAAACTGGGCAATCCGCTGGCGATACATTTGAATTTCCTCCGCCTCCGTCATGGGGCGGGAGGTCAGCCGTGCGGTCGCCCCGCCGTGAAAACGGGTGATCAGCTGACGGCTTTCCAAAAATTGCAGATCCCGGCGAACCGTCATCAGCGACAGGCCGAATTCTTCCGCCAGAGCATCTACCTTAATTTCATCATTTTCCTGGATCCGCTTCAGGATTTCCAGGCGTCGCTCATCCACTGAGGAACGTGGTCTTTTCATGGGAAACCTCCATTACACCGGGCACACACCCCGACAGAAAATGATTTTGACTGTATTTGTCACACAAGGCCGCAAACTCTGCGAGGCTTTTTTACAAGCTGACCGGGGTTGTATCTTTTTTAGGTTATTATACCATGGGAATCCAGTTTTGCAACTGGCAATAGTGAGAAAAACCTGGTATATCTCCGCAATCCCCCCTGCCGGGAGCATACCACAGTGCCTGCATTCCGGCGTTTTCCGCCCCCCGCACATCCAACTCCAAAGAATCCCCGATAAAGAGCACCTCCTCCGGTTCAACACCTGCCTTCCGGGCACACACCTGGAAAAAGGCAGCGTCCGGCTTCTCCGTCCCCGCTTCCTCACTGGTAAGCACCAGGGAAAAGTATTCCAGAAGTTCCAGCCTTTCCAGCTTCGCCAGCTGCCAGTCCAGTGTCATATTGCTTCCCACACCAAGAAAGTATCCCGCCTGTTTCAGCTTCCGCAGGCACTCCCGTACTCCCGGCTCCGGCCGGGCATGTGCCAAAAGGGTATCCCAGTACAGCCGGTTTAACAGCCCCGCATACCGCAGTGGGAGATTCTCCTGCTCCAGCACCCGCAGAAAACGCAGCGCCCGGTTGTGTGTGGCCGCCTTGTTCCCTACCTCCCGGCACAAAAGCGCAGCCTGGCTGCCGCACAGTGCTTCCCAGCGCTCCGGTGATACCCCCAGATTTTCTTCCACACAGGCCTTTACCTTCTCCCAGGCCACCGCATGGGCAGCCTTTTCGCCATAAAGTGTATTGTCCACATCGAAAAAGATTGCTTTGATCATTTGGCTCCTTTCACTCTCCAAAAAACGCAAAGCGGCGCCGGAAGATCCTTCTGCCGGGCCGCCGCTTCGCAAGGGCTTCCCGCATAGATCTCCCGGCTCCGCTTTTCCGTTGCAGATGCCTTATTTATCTGTATCCCGGATTCGCCTGTTTAGTCCACCAGGCCGGCATCCCGCAGTGCCTGTTCCATTTCAGCCACACTCAGCAGGTTCTTCAGTCCCAGCACATGGGTACCCTTCTTCTCTGCGTCGGCAAACATGCTCTTAAAGTTCCGGGCGCAGAAAACCACATTATACTGCATTGCGGAAGACTTTCCCTCCGCCAGAGGACAGTGATGCACCTTGCCGGGCTTGATATTCAGCTTCTTCAGCACCTTATCCAGGGTCATCTTCATCATCAGGGAAGAGCCGGCGCCGTTGGCGCAGCACACCATAAAGCTCGCATTATCCAATTTTGCCATTATGAGGATCTCCTTAATTTCATCAGTCAGTATTTTGGGGTTGGCCGTCTCCCGGGGAAAGAGGGGACGGCCGGAAGGAAGAGAAATTAGTTGTTCTTGTACTCCTTGTAAGCCTCGTAGTCCTCGGTGATGAGGAAGTAGCCCTTCTTGTCCTTCAGATACTCAATCTGAGGCAGAGCCAGCAGTGCCACCACAGCGAGGATCACGCCACCCCAGCTCAGGTACTTCATCAGCACGGTCATAACAGGCCACACGGTAGCCCAGTCGAACATGCCCAGGTAGCCGCCATAGGCTGCCATACCGACCCAGCCTGCAATAAAGGCAGAGCCGAACACCTGGATCAGACCGGAGAAGAAGGGGATTACCAGGCAGGCCTTCAGGCCGCCCTTTTCGTTGGCAACCAGGCCGATGGTAGCATTGTCAAAGAAGACGGGAACGAAGCCGCAGATAATCAGAACCGGGGACTTCAGCAGGATCAGGGCAACGATGGCCACCAGCTGGCCGGCCAGGCCTGCCAGGAAGCCGAAGGTAACGGCATTGGAGTCACCGAAACCATAGCAAACAGCGCAGTCCACACCGGGGATGGAGGAGGGCAGCAGCTTTTCAGAGATACCCTGGAAGGAAACGGTCAGCTCGGAGACGAAGGTACGAACACCCAGCTGCAGGATTGCAAGATACACAGCGAAGTTCATGCACTTATCAAAGCAGAACACCACGAAGCTGTCGGTTTCTGCCAGGTTGCCGGCAGCCACAAAGAAGGGCTTGCCGATAACCGCCATGATGGTGCCGAAGAAAATGGTCATCAGGATTGCGGTGCAGACCATGTTCTCATTGAAAATCTGGAAGAAGCCGGGCAGCTCCATATCGCCGACCTTCTTTACTTCCTTCTTGCGCTTGCCGCCATTAGTGCCGAAAATCTTATCAGCCAGGATGTAGCCAAGGCGGATACCGAACATCTGCTGATGGGCAATGGCAAAGCCTGCGCCATCAGTCAGTTCCTGCATAGGCTTAACGGTCAGGTTGGAACCAACAGCCCAGTAAGCACCCAGAACCACGGCCATTACAACGAGCATCAGGACATTGTTGGTCAGCAGAGCGGGCATAGCGAACATAATCAGCCAGTAAGCGGTGGAAGCCTGCTGCACCTGGACATGGCCGGTGGTGAACAGGGTACGACACTTGGTGATCTTGTTGAAGCGAACCAGCAGAATATTGACAATGAACGCAATGAGCAGCAGGATCATAACCTGGTCAAAGCCCTTGCCGAACACTTCGTTTACGCCGTCGGTGACAGCATTCTGGCCGAAGTAGGGGTCAATAACGGTGGCATTCAGATTGAAACGATCCTTCAGACCAACCAGGATGGGGCGGAAATTGGAAACCAGACCGCTGGAACCAACGTTCAGAATCAGCATACCAATGACTGCCTTCAGCGTACCGCCGAGGGTCGTATACCACTTTTCACCCTTCAGCAAGTAGCCCAGCAGGACGATAAAGCCGATCATATGCGGGGCGTTCTTTAGGATATTGTTGGCAAAAAATTCCCATACAGATAACAGAACTTGCATTTTCATTCTCCTTTTGCGTTTTGGATTTTAAATCTCTTCGCAGGGGTAGGCTGCCTCCGCAGCCAGGATGTCTTCCGGGGTAGATGCTGCCATGAGTGCGTCCAGCAGCGGCTCGTTGCAGAAAAGTCCGACCAGCTGCTGAATATTGTTTAAATGCTCATCGGGATTGTTGGCCGCCAGAGTAAAGAACAGCTTGGCAAATTTCTCTTCGCCGTCTTCGTCCTTACCGAAGCTGACAGCTTCCTTCACCCGCATAAAGCCAATGCCGGTTTTGTGAACGCCGGAGGCGTTCTCCTGGGAGTGGGGCATGGCCACATAGTGATCGAAAATCACATAGGGGCCATACTTTTCAATACAAGCCACAATCTGCTTGTAATAATCCGCATCCACGCTGCCATCGGCCACCAGGCTCTCGGCACTGAGCTCAACGCCCTGCTGCCAGCTGTCCAGCCGATCGACAAACTTGTAGTGCTTCTTTTCTACGATGGTTTGCAGTACGCTTGCCATAGCCATTCCTCCTTTGCTTACAGGCAGGAACGGTAGGGAATGTTCTGGGGATGCTCGAAGCAATCCTCAAAGCCCCGGCGGTGGTGATAATAAATTTTGTCCTTATCCTGGGGGTAGACATACTTGCCGCCGACCTGCCAGAAGAAGGGATGGAATCCATACTCGTTCCGATCCTTCTTGAAATCATAGAGCAGCTTGATTTCTTCGCAGTCTGCCTGGAAGTTTGTCCACACATCCCAGTGGATAGGCACCACGACCTTGCAACGCAGATTCTCTGCCATACGCAGAATATCCACAGAGGTCATCTTGTCCTGCATACCGATGGGATTTTCACCGAAGGAGCCAAAGGCCACATCAATGTCGTAATCCTTGCCGTGCTTGGCAAAGTAAATGGAGAAGTGGGAGTCACCGGAATGGTAGATATTGCCGCCGGGGGTCTTGATCAGATAGTTAACTGCCTTATCATCCATATCTGTGGGACACACGCCGGTCAGCTCCTCCCGGTCAGGGCCGGTGGAATCGGTGGTGACGATGCAGGTACGGTCGAAGGAATCCAGAGCGACAATCTCCAAATCCTTGATCTTGATTACATCACCGGGCTTTACCGTAACGCAGCGTTCTGCCGGTACGCCCCACTTGATCCAGGTCTCCACAGACTTCTTCGGGCCGATGAAGGGAACGGGAATCACATTGCCCTGATCATCGGTGGTGGTCATGCCGCTTTGCAGCACATGTGCTGCCCACTCGTCAGACATATGATCCTGGTGATAATGGGTTGCCAGCACCGCATCCACCTGCTTGAACGCAAAGGGATCGAACACAAAGGGTACGTTGCGCAGATTCGGCTGCATCAGGCGACCACCGCACATATTGGCCATCTGGTGTCCCACCGCCATCTGTCCATTGCCATGGGTACGCTTGCCGTTTCCGCACCACAGGTCAATGGAAATGTTTGCACCGCCGGGGGTCTTGAACCAGACACCGGTGCAGCCCAGCCACCACATGGCCACATTGCCGGGCTGAACCACCTCGTTCTCAATGTCCTCCACCAGCCAGGTGCCCCATTCCGGGAATGTACTCATGATCCACTTGTCACGAGTCATTTCAGAAACCTTGCTCATGTTTTTTCCTCCTGGTTTATTGGGATAAAGCCTTTTCGTTTGCTTTGTAAAAACATAATATCCGAAAACGAACGAAAAATCAAGTGTATTTTACGTTCGTTTGTGCTCTTTAAATGTTCTTTTCCCGTTCTTCAGAATCTTGCACAAGAGTTTTTCTCCACTTTTTCCCAATACAACAGAGTTTTTATTCTGTATTTGTTCTATTTTCCGAACATAAAAATATACAATCCTCATTTTGTTTCGTTATTTTTCGGCATTCTGACGAATCCATTTTCCCCTTTTTTATAAAATAAAAAAAGTTTTTATCAAATAGCTATTGCATTTCTGGCAAGGCTTGGGTATAATGCAGAGGAAAGACAGGAATCCTTTGTCTATTTTTATGTTCGTTTCGTTCGTTCTATCCTATTTCCGTCCATATAATTATGTTCGCTCCCAAAGCAATTCTGAGTTATTCCGGAGGTAACACATTGAAAATTGAAAAGAAGAAAATCGCAACCCTTAACAAATGCTACGCCCTGAGCCGCCTGCGCAGCCAAGGACAAGAAGCCTTCCTGGTCGCTGCGGAAAAGCACGACCCCTGCTACCTGTTCCGCGAGGACGGAGATCTGCTGGACACCGTATGGCAGGAGCCCGGCGGTGTTATGACCATGGTGCCGGTTCCCGGCCAGGAGGACATGTTCCTGGCAACGCATCAGTTCTACTCTCCCAATGATTCCAAAGAAGCGAAAATCGTCATCGCCCAGCGCACCTCTCAGGGCTGGCAGATTCGTACCCTGTGCGACGCGCCCTTCGTCCATCGTTTTGGCATTCTGCAGCGCAACGGCTTGAATTATCTTCTGGTATGCTGCCTGAAAACCGGCCATGCCTACAAAGACGACTGGCGCAATCCCGGCGCCTGCTACGCAGCCGTGCTTCCGGAAGATCTCTCCGGCTACGATACGCACAATCAGCTGCGGCTGGTGCCCATAAAACTGGGAATGCTCAAGAACCACGGCTACAGCCAAATCCATCAGGACGGATACGACTTCGCCATCGTTGCCTGTGAAGAAGGCGTGTTCCGGTTTACGCCCCCTGTCCAGGCAGGAGAATCCTGGAGCATTCAGCAGCTGCTGCACGTTCCCACCAGTGATGCCGTCCTCATGGACTTTGATGGTGATGGTCAGCCGGAGCTGGGCTGTATCAGCCCCTTCCACGGCGCCTCCCTGGTGATTTACCACCTGGATACCCACGGAAATTACGTGCCGCAGTGGAAGCTGCCCCGCCCTGAGAAGGAAACGGAAATGATCCACGGAACCTGGAGCTGCACCATTCATGGCCGCCCCACCTGGATCGTCGGCTGGCGCAAGGGCAGCCGGGATACCATCCTGATTTTCTGGGATCCGGAACTGGGAGACTACAAAACCGAATATCTGGATCGGGACGCAGGCTGCGCCAACGCCATGCACTTTGTAAACAGCCAGGGTGAGGATGTTGTCGTCGCCGCCAACCGGGAAACAGACGAGATTGCCATGTACATCATCAAGGAGGAATAAACGATTATGCTGGAAGAACTCAAGCAAAAGGTTTACGAAGCCAATATGGAGCTGCCACGCCGGGGGCTGGTCACCTATACCTGGGGCAACGTCTCCGGTATTGACCGGGAAAAGGGTCTGATCGTCATCAAGCCCAGCGGTGTGGAATATGAAGAGCTGACCCCGGACATGCTGGTGGTGCTGGATCTGGAAGGCAACATTGTAGAAGGCACCCTCAACCCCAGCAGCGATACCAAGACCCATATCGAGCTGTATAAGGCTTTCCCGGAGCTGGGCGGCATCGTCCACACCCACAGCCCCTATGCCGTTGCCTGGGCTCAGGCCGGGCAGGACATCCCCTGCTATGGCACCACCCACGCAGACTATTTCTACGGTGCCATCCCCTGCACCCGGCACCTGACCCAGGAAGAACTGGATGAGGATTACGAAAAGGGCACCGGCACCGCAATCATTGAATCCTTCCGCCAGCGTGACATCAGCCCCAAGGCCGTCCCCGGCGTAATCTGCTTCAGCCACGGCCCCTTCACCTGGGGCAAAGACCCCGCTCAGGCCGTCTACCATGCGGTGGTTCTGGAAGAGGTCGCCAAAATGGCACTGCTGACCAGGCAGGTAGATCCCAACGCTACCCCCGCCCCCCAGCGGGTACAGGACAAGCATTATATGCGCAAGCACGGCCCCAACGCCTATTATGGCCAGGGCAACCACTGATGCAAACAAAGGAGCAATGTGCCATGAAATCTTTTACCTATGATGTAACCGATCCCCTCGGGCTACACGCCCGTCCCGCAGGTATGCTGGCAAAGAAGGCCAAGGAATACCCCGATACCACCATCACCATCGCCAAAGGTGCAAAGACCGTGAAAGCCGCTCAGCTGATGATGCTGATGAGCCTGGCCGTAAAGAACGGCGATCAGGTGACCGTACAGGCGGAAGGCCCCCAGGAAGAGGCAGCCATCGCCGCCGTGGAGGCATTCTTCAAGGAAAATCTGTAAGCAATCCAAAAGAGCTGCTTCTCCAGGCAAACGCCATAGGAAGCAGCTCTTTTTATTCTTTTTTAAAAGGCAATCTTCCATCCGATCAGCCTATACTCCGGCCAAGAGAACGACCGTTATTCCTGTCTGTCCAGAATCTCCCGCATGGTTCTGTTTGCGGTATGGATATTCTCCAGCCAGTTTTCGTCCCCCAGGTACCACATTTCCGTAACATAGCGGCGCACACCCAGATTCCATGCCTGCTGAATGTCCGCCTCAAAGTCCACATGGGAACTGGGATCGTCGAACACCATGTCCCGGAACAGCCCCGGCTTGGTTGCCTTCAGGTGCATCGCCAGAATATGGCCTCTGCCGGAATACAGATCCTGGGGCACAGAACCACCTTCCGCCACTGCGGCGTTGGTCAGGTTTCCGCAGTCCGGATAGACACCCAGCCAGGGATTTTGCACGGAGTTTACATAATACATGCTCTTCCAGACTGTATTCATAAACGGTGTCTCCATTGTCTCAAAGCCCATGCTGATACCCTTCGCTGCAGCCAGTTCCACCGCCCGCTTCAGGCCATCGAGGAAGCAGGTTTTGCTTTCCTCCCACTGATCTTCGGGATAGTAGGCATCATATCCCGCCAGCTGGATGGTACGGATCCCCAGATCATCCGCCAGGTCGATCGCCTTTTCCATAATTTCCATGGCTCTTTCCCGTGTTTCCGCCTCCCGGGCACCAAAGGGATACTTCCGGTGGCCGGACAGGCACATACTGCGAACAGGCAGCCCCGTGCGATACATCTGCTGCACCAGCTCCATCCGTGTCTCCTTGCTCCAGTCCAGCCGTGCCAGCTTCTCCGGCGTCTCATCCACACTCAGTTCCATGTAATCATAGCCGCAGGCCTTGGCGCAGGCCAGTTTTTCTTCCAGGGTCATTGTGCCCGGCATGGCTTTCTCATAAAGCCCCAGGGTGTAATTATTCATAAAACATCCTCCTGAAATATGTTCGGTTTATCGGTCAAGGTTTTATTTGTTTTATGTTCGTTGATTTAGTTTTATTTATGTTCGTTGTGTTCTTCTTTTCTCATTATACATAGTTTATTTCATAAATCAAGTGGATTGTTCCGTTTTTCCCTGTTTTATCCTGGTCAAAACAGAAAATATTTTATGTTCCTTTTGTTCGTTTTGAACTTTTATACCCTCTTTTTCTTCGATTCTCCCCTTCCAGCAGGAAATCAAAAACGCAATTATGCACAATTGACGTTTATGTTCCTTTGTTCTTTTTATTCTTCTCAAAAATACAAAACGCCGGTCTTGTTTTGCGCTTCCTTTTCTGCTATAGTAAAAAGAAAACATACGGGAGGATTTTCCTATGGCCATTGTTGCACCCTCGATCTTATCCGCGGATTTTGCCAATCTGGAACGGGATCTGAATATGATGCGTGCCTCCGGGGTCACCTGGGCACATGTTGACATTATGGACGGTGTTTTTGTTCCCAACATTTCCATCGGTCTGCCCGTGGTGGAAAGCCTGCGCGCTGTTACCGACCTGACTTTGGATGTACATCTGATGATCACCCAGCCTGTACGCTATGCCAAGCGCTTTTGCCAGGCCGGCGCGGACTATGTTACCGTGCATCTGGAAGCGGACACCCCGGAAAACATCCACGCGGCCATCGACCAGATCCACGATTGCGGCAAGAAGGCCGGTATCTCCATCAAGCCCGGCACGCCTGTGGAAGCGCTGGATCCTTTCCTGAGCAAAGTGGAAATGATTCTCATCATGACCGTGGAGCCCGGCTTTGGCGGACAGAAATTCATGGCGGATATGATGCCCAAGCTCCGTGTTCTGCGGCAAAAACTGGCTCTGATAAACCCCCGGTGCCTGCTGGAAGTGGACGGCGGCATCGACGCCACCACTGCGCCCATCGTAAAAGAAAACGGCGCCACCGTGCTGGTTTCCGGCTCCGCTTACTTCAAAAGCGCCGACAAAACGGCCTTTGCCCGGACACTGGCTGAATAACCGAACACAAAAAGACTCTCCTCCGTTTTCCTGCCGGGGGAGAGTCCTGCTTTCCCCGGGATTTTTCCTTGGAAAAAGCAAATTTCCGAAAAATTATAGTTGAATTCTTGCCATCGGCGTGATATGATATGTTTGTATCGATATGGGCGGAGTGCGCCCATTGACAATACCCAAATTTGCTTTTTCCATAAAGGAGAACCATATATGCCGAATCCCCATACCATTGCCGTTGCCGGTAAAGGCGGCGTCGGCAAAACAACCACCTGCGGCATGATCATCGAGTATCTGTGCGGTCTGAAAAAAGGCCCGGTGCTGGTAGTCGACGCGGATGCCAACTCCAACCTGAACGAAGTTCTGGGTGTGGAAGCAGATGTCACCCTGGGACAGATCCGGGAGGAAATGGCCCAGGCAGAGATGAAAGGCTCCATTCCCGCGGGAATGACCAAAGCAGACTACGCAGAAATGAAATTCAACGATGCCCTCATCGAAGAAAACGATTTCGATATGCTGGTTATGGGTCGCACCCAGGGCAAGGGCTGCTACTGCTATGTAAACGGTGTACTCAAAACCCAGGTGGACAAGTACGCCAAGAACTACTCCTACCTGGTCATGGATAACGAAGCCGGTCTGGAGCACGTGGCCCGGGGAACACTTCCCCATGTGGACACTATGCTGCTGATCTCCGACTGCTCCCGCCGGGGCATTCAGGCCGTTGCCCGGATCAAGGAAATGATCGACGAGATGGAGCTCAAGCCCTGCCGCATGGGTCTGATCGTCAACCGTGCCCCGGAAGGCAAGCTGCTCCCCGGAGTCATGGAAGAAATTGAGCGTCATGGGCTCACCCTTCTGGGTGTTCTTCCCCAGGACGAAGGTGTTTACCTGTGCGACTGCAACGGAGAACCCTCCGCCAAGCTGCCGGCCTCTTCCCCCATGAAGAGCGCCCTGAACGCCATCATGAAGGAACTGAATTTCTGATTCTTCCTTCCGCTGCCACACCACATTTTTTCAGATACACGAAGCTGTGGCTTTTCACGCTTCTTATATCAATACAAACAATTTCAACAAGGGGGATATTGTAATGTCTTTCGAACCTAAGAAGCAGCCCTGCCGCGGCAAGATCAATGCCGTGACTCTGGGCACCGGCGACAAGGCAATTGTCATCGGCGGTCAGAACGTGCTGCCCTTCTACACCTTCGATGCGCCCATCGAGAACGCTCCGAAGATCGGTATCGAAATTTCCGACCTGGCCAGCGAGTGGACTGCTCCTGCCCTGAAGGAATTCTATGCCGGCTGCACCACCATGGCCGACTATGCCAAGAAGGCTGAGACCATGGAAGGCGCTGATTTCCTGTGCCTGCACTTTGAATCCGCTGATCCCAACGGCGCAAACCGCTCCGTTGCCGAGTGCGTGGCCGATGCCAAGGCTGTTGCCGAGGCTGTTACCATGCCCATCGTGATCATGGGCTGCAAGAACATTGAAAAGGACGGCGAGCTGTTCAGCAAGATCGCCGAAGCCCTGCAGGGCAAGAACATCCTGGTTCTGTCCGCCCGCAGCGAGGACTACAAGACTGTCGGTGCTTCCGTCGCTCTGGCTTACGGCCAGAAGGTCGGCGCTGAAACCGCTGACGACATCAACCTGGCCAAGCAGCTGAACATCATGCTGAAGGGTCTGACCGTTCCTGCCGAGTCCATCGTCATGAACGTCGGTACCGCTGCTGTCGGCTACGGCTATGAGTATGTGGCTTCCACTCTGGACCGCGTCCGTCTGGCTGCTCTGGAGCAGTCCGATGCTGACCTGCAGATGCCCATCATTGCTCCCGTATCCACCGATACCTGGGGCGTGAAGGAAGCTACCGCAAGTGAAGAAGATGAGCCCAACTGGGGCAGCCAGGAAGAGCGCGCTGTCGGCATGGAAGTTTCCACCGCTGCTGCTGACCTGACCGGTGGTGCCGATGCCGTTATCATGCGTCATCCCGCCGCTGTTGCTAC
>CAZCRO010000041.1:0-20286 GCA_964501115.1 uncultured Oscillospiraceae bacterium | reverse complement strand
CCATCGAGGCTGGTATCATGTGCACCATCCACGCTTACACCGGCGACCAGATGATTCTGGACGGCCCCCAGAGAAAGGGCGACCTGCGCCGCAGCCGTGCTGGCGCTGTGAACATCGTTCCCAACTCCACCGGTGCTGCCAAGGCTATCGGCCTGGTTATCCCCGAACTGAACGGCAAGCTGATCGGCGCTGCTCAGAGAATCCCCACCCCCACCGGCTCCACCACCATCCTGAACGCTGTTGTTGCTAAGGATGTCACCGTTGCCGAGATCAACGCTGCCATGAAGGCTGCTACCACCGAGTCCTACGGCTACACCGAGGATGAGATCGTTTCCTCCGACATCGTCGGCATGCGTTTCGGTTCTCTGTTCGATGCTACCCAGACCATGGTCAACAAGCTGCCCGACGGCAAGACCCAGGTTCAGGTTGTTTCCTGGTACGACAATGAGAACTCCTACGTTTCTCAGATGGTTCGCACCATCAAGCACTTCTCCACTCTGCTGTAATTGAAGAGTTAAGATCTGCACTTTTTCCGCCTCCGGGAAACCGGAGGCGGTTTTCTTTATGCAAACGTGTTTTTCGGACAGTCTGAAGCCCAGGATCTCGAAAATGAGACCCTGGGCTTTTTGCCGTATTTCACTTTACACTCTGCGCAATGCGTCGATGGGATTCAGGTTGGCAGCCTGCGTAGCGGGCAGAAGGCCGAAGACCACACCGATCAGGGTGGAGAAGACCACCGCAATCAGGATGGCCGGGGCGCTGATGGCCACGGGGATCTGCATAATGCCGGAGATCAGCTCTGCCATACCCACTCCGGTTGCCACGCCGATGATACCGCCAATGCTGGTAAGCACCGCCGCCTCGGTAAGAAACTGAAGCAAAATCCGCTTTTTCTTGGCACCGATGGCCTTTTTCAGGCCAATCTCACTGGTTCGCTCGGTAACGGACACCAGCATGATGTTCATAACGCCGATGCCGCCTACCAGCAGGGAGATGCTGGCGATCCAGATCAGCTGGGTGTTGGTGGATTTGCTCATGTTCTGCAGCTGCTGTGCCTGTTCCAGCATATCCGCGCTGCGGTAGTCAAATCCCGTATCGGTTCCGGTGATCTGCCGCTGGGTGAGCAGGTCTGCCGCCGCTTTGCCGACGGAGGCCATCACATCCGTGTTGCGCACCTTAATGGCAACGCACTGCGGCTCGTCAAACTGGAAAAAGGTAGGCCAGACAGCGCTGGGAATATAGATGCTGCCCGCACCGGTATTGGCATACAGATAATAGTCATTCAGGCTGTTGATGGTGGGGGTAAACTCCTCCGTCAGTCCCACCACACCTACCACCTGCAGCACCTCGCTGCCGTAGTCCAGGCACTTGCCCACAGGGTCTTCCCCGTTGAACAGGGTCTTGGCGGCGGTGCTGTCTACCAGTGCCACCTTCCGGTGTTTTTCGTAGTCCGCGGCGGTAAAGCCCCGTCCGGAGCGCACCTGCAAACCATACACGCTGAAATAGCCGCTATCCACACCCAGGAGGTTTCCGCTGAAGTCCGTTCCCTGGTAGCTAAGCCCATCGGGATAGTTGCGGGAGTAGTACAGCGATGCCTTCTGGGCACCATCCAGCTCTTCCAGCTCCCGGCGGGTCTCCTCGGTGATCACCTTCACGCAGTCCGGCTTGGCATTCCAGCTCAAATCGTAGGTATAGCCGTCCTGATTCAGATTCACAGTGACCACATTGTTGCCCGCACCGATCAGGTTTTCTTTGATCTGCTCATTGGTGCCTTTGATCGTGGAAACAATGGTAATAATGGCCGCAATGCCGATGATGATGCCCAGCATGGTCAGCACGGAGCGCAGCCTGTGGCTCCAGATGCCCTCAAAGGCAAGCCGAATATTCTCAATCATACCCTTCCTGCCTCCTTACTCATACATGGTATCATAGTTGCCGTCTTCTGTGGCCGCACCTGCTTTGACATTCTTGCCATAGGGGAAGGCCACCTTATCCTCCGCGGTGATGCCGGATACGATCTGGGTGTAGCTACCCCACACGCTCTTCCCGGTAACCACCGTGCGCTTTTCCAGCTTGCCGTTTTGTCCCTGGATGAATACATGGCTCTCCCCGTTTTCCTCCCGGATATAGGGGTTTTGCAGGTAGATGCCCTTCTGGCTGTCTTCCAGGGTGTATTCCAGGTCAACATAGGTGCCGCCTACCAAATCTGCGGATTCATCCACAAAGACTGTGAAATTATACACACTCAGGTTGTTGCCGGAATAATAGTCGCTGACAGGATAATCTCCGATGGAGTCCACCGTGCCGGTGTAGATCTCTCCGTTGCGGTAGTCATTGACCGTAACTTCGCTGCCGATGGCCAGCTTCTCCCGGTTCAGTTCATGGATATATCCCGTGATATAGAAGCCGCCACCGCCGGAGACCTTGACGATAGGCTGCTGATTGGCCACAGCCTCCTCCGGGGTAAGCACGGACACCACGGTGCCATCCACCTGGGCATAGATGTTTCCATCGTTGGCTTCCCGCTGGGCGATGGAATACTCCGCCTCCGCGATTTTGATCTGGTACTGCACATCCAGAATCTTCTTCTGCTGAGCCTCCCGCATCTGCACGATCTCTGCCAGGGTGTAATACGTGGTAGTATCCACCACCGGTGCGGAAACAACCGGAGCCTCCGGGCGGGTATAATCCCCCACCACTGTCGGGTCAAAGGGCAGGTAGGAGAAGCTCTCCGCCCCCAGGCTTACCTGCAGCCCCTGGAAGATTGTGGTCTCTCCCCGGGTCATATTTCCGGCGGTCTGCTTGATCACCAGATAATATTCCCCGATGGTCTGCTTTTGGGGCTCCTCCGGCTTCACCGGCGGATTTTCGCTTTCCTCTTCCCCGTTCTCCAGCCCCTGCTGATAGTCCTGCCACTGGCGCAGCAGTACATCGTATTCCTGCATTGCCAGGCGATAGCGCAGCTCTTCCAGGAAGGCCGCCGCTTTTTTCAGCAGGCTGTAATCCACCCGGGTTCCCTCCCGGATCCACAGGATCAGCGCGGATTGCTGGGTCTTTCCATCGTAATAGCCGGAGTTTTCCAGCCACTGCGCCAGAACGCTTTCCTCCGTGTAGGGGTAACAGATTTCCCCTTCCCCAAACTTCTCGCTGCCATAGTCCACACTTCCGGCAGTATCCTGCTTCGGGGTATAGGGCTGATAGTTGTTGATTTCCACCAGGCGATCCTTTTCCTGCTGGAGCTGCAGCTTCAGCTGCTCCACCGCCAGGCGCTTCTTTTCCAGGGCGAGATCCGTCAGGGTCGTATCACAGGACAGGAGCAAATCGCCCTTCTTCACCCGGTCTCCCTGGGAAACCGCAATTTCCGTAACCGTCTGGGTATCGGAAAGCATCACCGTCTGGATATTGTCCGAACGGACGGGGCCGTAGCTTCTCTGGCTGTCTCCCCAGTAGTCCGTCATGCCTACCATGTCAAATCTGTAGACATACACCGGCTTCGTGCCGGATGTGGAGGCAGCGGAGAAAATTCCCACGCCGATGCCCACCAGCACCACCAGAACCACCGGGATCAGCCACCACTTTTTCTTATTCTTCATGGGGCTTGCCTCCTTCCGGCTGGGTCAGCAGTTCGCCATCGAGGATATGGTATACCTTCTTCGCCCGCCTGGCAATGTCCGGGTCGTGGGTAATCATAAGAATGGTCATACCCTGGTTGCTCAGCTCGTCAAAAATGTCCATAATCTGCTTGCCGGATTTGGTATCCAGCGCACCGGTGGGCTCGTCCGCCAGCAGCAGCGTAGGTCTTGTCACCATCGCCCGGGCAATGGCCACCCGCTGGCACTGGCCGCCGGACATCTGGTTTGGCAGGAAGTGGATCCGCTCTTCCAGGCCAACGGATTTCAGGGCTTCCTCTGCCCGCTCCCGCCGCTCCTTCAGAGGTACATCAGCATACAGCAGAGGCAGCGCCACATTGTCCACCGCTTCCATTTTGGGCATCAGATAATAGGTTTGAAATACGAAGCCCAGGTGCTTATTGCGAATTTCCGCCAGGTCATCGTCCTTCAAATCCTTCAGGAG
This sequence comes from uncultured Oscillospiraceae bacterium, assembly GCA_964501115.1. GTDB lineage: Bacteria > Bacillota > Clostridia > Oscillospirales > Oscillospiraceae > Faecousia. The sequence goes on along the minus strand of CAZCRO010000041.1, from coordinate 16,212 downwards.
CCTTCCGTTCAGCTCATATTCTCCGGAAGTGGCCACATCCAAGCAGCCGATGATGTTCATCAAGGTAGTCTTTCCGGAACCGGAAGGACCCATAATGGCAATATAGTCCCCCTGCTCCACTTCCAGATTGATATTCTTCAGAACCCGCACCGGCTCCTTGCCCTGCATATAGTCCTTGCAAATATCCGTCAGTTTCAGAATGCTCAAAACGCCACCCCGCCTTCTTCACCGGCATCCATGGCATCCCCGCTCTCCTGGAGCGGACTGTGGGTAACCGGTGCGCCGGGAACGCACAGCTCCTCATCCGGGAAGGCAATGTAATCGGTCTCCGCCAGACCCTCCAGCACTTCGTAGCGGTCGTTCATTTCGTCATAAGCACCCAGGGTGACCATCCGCTTTTCCAGCTTGCCGTGGCCATTCTCCGCCCAGACATAGCTCTGATCCGTTTCATCGAAGCAGATATACACACCGCTTACCGGAACGCCGGAAACGGCACCTTCCTCGCTATAGCGTTCAATATACAGATGCTGACCCATAATCAGTCCCTCCATGCTGTCCAGCTCCACATAGAAGGGATATTTGCTGGCAGTAGACATGGAATCGGAAGAGGAAATATAGTAGTTATTTTCTTCCTGCACAGGGTTTTCGTAGTCCACCAGGCTGATGGTACCCAGCCAGAACTTGCTGCTGTCCACCCGGGAGATCATCCGCACACGGTCTGCTTCCCGGATGCTGCCCTGCTGCAACTCTCCGATGGTTCCCTTCACCCGGTAGGCACCTGCCTGCTGGATGGTGATATAGGCCGTGGGGTTGCCCTGATTGTCCATACCGTTTTCACTGATGGCACGAATCCGGCCGGTGATGGGAGACAGCACCGTGGAATTTTCCAGAAGCTGCTTTGCCTTTTCCAGCTCCGCTTCTTTGGTTTTCAGGTTCAGCTCCGCTTCCTTCTGGCTTACCTGCACAGACTGAATCTGGATGGTATACTGCAGCTTCTGGTTGGCACCGGCTTTTTCCCGCTCCCGTTCCAGTTCCCCGATTTGGGTCTCATAGTCCTCCATGCTGGCGCTGAGCTGCTCCCGCTCCAGATCCAGCCGGTCAGCGCTGAGCTGCAGCTGATCCGTATCGTAGGAGAACAGGGGGTCCCCCTCCTGCACATCCTGTCCTTCTTTTACAAAAAGCTCCGCAACATCCTTGTCGGAGTCCTTTTTGATCTCTGTAATATTTTCGGAAACCACCATTCCGGAGAACCGGTCACTGGCAGACATGCCCGTCAGACTGGAAACCTGCTGCACATATACCGCCGTTTTCTCTCCTCCGCATCCTGCCAGAGTAGCTGCCAGACACACCGCCAGCGCCATGCAGATCCAGTTTTTACGCTTCATATGTATATCCTCCTGGAATACCCATTTTATTAGCCTTATCATACGAAACCACACCGCAAATGTCAACCTCCCGGCAGTTTAATACTTCCTTAATTTTGCGCATCCCCGCCGTATGACGAAAACTCTCCCCCCGCTGTGCAGCGGAGGGAGAGAAGAGGGTGTTAAAAAATGCGGGTGTTTTTCCGCATTACTGCGCGCTGGGCTTTACCTCCGGGCCGATGGGACAATCGTAGCCTGCGGCAGCAGTTTCCAGAAATTCCTCCCGTGCCTTTTTCACAATGTCGGGATTCTCCATCAGATCCATAGCGGCACCGGCCAGCACCTTGGCGGCATAGATCAGTCCCTTATGGGCGATGCCGGTTTTTCCGGTGGCCACGACCTGCCAGCTGTGCCCGGGAATCTGGGATGGCCAGGTGGCCGTTTCAAACTGGGCAGTGGGGGTAAGCCAGCTTACATCCCCCACATCCGTGGAGCCGGGGCTGTAAGGACTGGCGGGGTAATAAGGCACCACAAAATCATTGATGGCCTTGCTGCCTTTTTCCGACAGCTGGCTGATCTGCCTGCGGAGCACCGGATTGGTTTCCACATTGCTGCCGGGCAGCCCCTCGTGGGGGTAGGTCTCCCGCAGCGCCTGGGCAAACTGCCACTCTTCATCGGTATACGCCGGGGCAGGTGCCTGCACCAGATTGTCATAGAGCAGCTGTTCCAGCACCGAATTGGAAAGGGTATCCGATGTGCCGTCCAGCTGGTGCCAGGTGACCTGGGTACCGCTCATCAGTGCGGCGCCTCTGGCAATGTCGTTTACCCGCTGGAGCAGCGCCTTGGCCTTGCGCACATTCTCCGCGCGCACCATGTATACCAGCTTTGCCTTCGGCTGCACCACGTTGGGAGAAATGCCGCCGGCATCAGCGATGGAATAGTGCAGCGAGCACTTCGGCTCCATATGCTCCCGCAGGAACTGAACGCCTACGTTCATCAGTTCCGCGCCGTCCAGCGCGGAGCGGCCGTCCCAGGGGTTTCCGGCAGCGTGGGCAGCGGTGCCCGCAAACTCATATACCATTTGCAGACAGGCCGCATTGGAACCGGTGGTCACCTCGTTGGTGTAGCCGGGATGCCAGGTGATGGCCGCATCCAGATCCCGGAACAGGCCGTCACGTGCCATAAAGGTCTTGCCGGCACAGCCTTCCTCTCCCGGGCAGCCATAGAAGATCACCGTGCCGGAAAGCTTTCCGGCGGCAATGGCATCCTTGATGGCGATGGCAGCCGCCAGGCTGGCCGCACCCAGCAGATTGTGGCCGCAGCCCTGACCGCAGCCGTCCTCTTGCAGAGGCTGCTTGTGGGTCACTCCTGCCGCCTGGGAAAGGCCGGAGAGCGCATCGTATTCTCCCAGAATACCGATTCTGGGGTTGCCGGAGCCGTAGGTTCCGGAAAACGCCGTGGGAATCCCACACAGATTTTCCTCCACCTGGAAGCCCTCGGCTTTCAGGTAGTCCACATATGCCCGGGTGGAGCGGAATTCCAGCATAGAAAGTTCCGCAAGCTCCCAAATTTTGTCACTCAAGGCCAAAATCCCGGCGGATTTGTCCTCTATATTCCGGTACAGCTCCTGTTTGTTCATATCTTACAACACCTTTGCCAAAAATTCCTGCAGTCTGGGGTGGGTGGGGTGATTGAATACCTGGTCAGGGCTGCCCTGCTCCAGGATATTGCCCTCTGCCATAAACAGCACCCGGTCGGATACTTCCCGGGCAAAGCGCATCTCGTGGGTCACGATCACGCTGGTCATGCCGGTGTCCACCAGACCCTTGATAACATCCAGCACTTCGCCGACCATTTCCGGGTCCAGGGCGGAGGTAGGCTCGTCGAAGAGCATCACATCCGGCTCCATTGCCAGAGCACGGACAATGGCCAGACGCTGCTTCTGACCGCCGGACAGATTGCCGGGCATCTCATCGAACTTTTCCAGCAGGCCAACCCGGCTGAGCAGATCCTTTGCCATCTGGTTGGCTTCGGCCTCGGACTTTCCTTTCAGCATCATCGGTGCCAGGGTAATGTTCTTCGCCACAGTCAGGTGGGGGAAGACATTAAAGTGCTGGAACACCATGCCCATCTTCTGCCGGTGAATATCAATATTCACCTTCTCCGGCTTGGGCATCTGTCCTTCCCGGATCATGCGCTTCTCTTCCTTGGTCAGGTTGCCGGTAATTTCCGTACCTTCAAAGTAAATCTTACCGCTTTCCGGCTTTTCCAGCAGGTTCAGGCAACGCAGGAAGGTGCTCTTGCCGCCGCCGGAGGGGCCGATCACAGAGACCACTTCTCCTTTTTCGATGGTCTGATTGACACCGGTAAGAACCTTCAGTTCACCGAAACTCTTGTGCAAGTCAACAGTTTTGATCATTTCCATAATTCGTTCAGGCCTCCTGTTTTGCGGTCTTCTTGTTGTGATTCTTGTAGGAATTGGGGTTTGCCATCTTCTTGCCGTAGTAGTCTACCAGCTTGCTCAGAGGATAGGTGATAAACAGGTAGATCAGCGCCACGATGGTCAGCGGCTCCAGGGTCAGGAAGGTTGCGCCCTTGACCACCTGGTAGGAGGTCATAATGTCACCCAGGAAGAAGGTGGATGCCAGAGAAGTTTCCTTCAGCATCATAATGAACTCGTTGCCCAGTGCCGGCAGGATGTTCCGCACTGCCTGGGGCAGGATAATCTTAATCATCGTCTGACCTTCGCTCAGGCCCAGGCAACGGGCCGCCTCGGCCTGACCCTTGTCCACAGCCTGAATACCGGAACGGATGACCTCGGAGACATAAGCGGAGGAATTGATACACAGAGCAATGGACACCCACATAAACTGGCTGAGCTTCAGGAATGTGAAAATATTGGGCAGGACAAAATAGAACACATACAGCTGCAGCAGGATTGGCGTACCACGGAGCACCTCGATGTACAGCGCCGCCAGGAAACGCACCGGGCGCAGCTTGGACATCTTCATCATAGCGATCAGGGTGCCCAGTACGGTGCCCAGTGCCACAGAGATGCAGGTAAGGATCAGGGTGTTCTTCAAGCCGGTCAGCAGAAACAGCTGCCAATACTTGCTCCAGATCTTGATCATGTTGGGAATAAAGAGACTAAAATCCATTCTTGAAATTCCTTTCACATATATAATTATTCTTTCTTGGGATATGGGATAGCTGGTCTTCTTTTCAAAGCAAGCGCCCCTTGCGCTGAAAAGAGGATCATCTTTTTCTTTCCCCCGGAGTCGGATGGCTCCGGGGAAGGATGCTTGGTTACTCAATCACATTGCCGTTGTCATCATAGGTCTGGTCAATGCCGGAGATGGACTTGGCTTCCTGATACCAGGTGCTCCACTGGCCTGCGCTGGCATCCAGGGCGGCGTTTACCAGCTCTGTCAGTGCGTCCGCACCCTTTTGCAGCAGAATCACGTTGCCGGTATCCTCGGTAACAAAGAAGAATCCGCTCTTTACGATTTCCGGATTGCCGGAGATGATGGCGTCTCCGTTGCTTCCGGCCACAGCCAGGCAATCAAAGTCACCGCTTTTCAGCTGGAGCACGGCGGTGCCCAGGTCGGTAAAGGGGATGGCCTGACTGTCTGGCAGCTGCTCCTGGGTGAGGGACTGCTGCAAGGAGGCGTTCTGCACACCGATCTTGGCACCCTTCAGTCCTTCGGCCGTGGCGTATTTGTCTGCATTGACCGCCAGGGTAATCAAGGTCTGCTCATTGTCGCTGTCCTCCTCGGTGTGGTACTCCTGGGACATATTGTAGTTCTCTCCCCGCTCCTGAGTAGGCGCAAAGCCGGAGATGGCCAAATCCACGGTTCCGGCATACACAGCCGTCTGGCAGGCATCGAAGCTCATAGGCATGATCTGCAGCTCCAGACCCATGTACTGTGCCAGGAATTTGGCCAGGCTGATGTCAAAGCCCACGTACATGTCCTGCCCCTGCTTGCTGGGATCCACGAATTCCATAGGCGCAAAATCCGGAGAGGTAGCCACGGTGAGCACGCCATCCGTCACCGTTTTTACAGAGGAAGCAGCGGTGGGCTGCGCCTGGGTGTTTTCACTCTTGGGAGAACCGGCGCAGCCGGTCAGGGAAGCGAGCAGCAGCAGGGTTGCCATAAGGGACGAAAGCATCTTCTTCATTTTTATTTTCTCCTTTTCGGTTTGGTTTGCGGTGGTTTTTTCATGGCCATATAATACCATGAATATTATTCAATTTCAATTGATTAAATATACAAACCATTCAGAGAAAACGCTTTATTTTTGTATCTAAAATGCAATTTTATTCATTTTAAGTAAGAATATACGTATATTCCACGGTATAATACAGTTTTGCATGTATGTCCCGGGATTCATTCCGTGTATTTTTATGCGTTTTGTATGTATTTTTACACAATTCCCCATCTTTCGGCTGCTTCTGTGTAAATTATACCCTTCTCCCGGGACTCTTTCAAGTCTTTTTCCCGGAAAATCTCTGTTTTCCTGTTTTTTCTGAAAGCACAGGGGAAGGAGCTGTTGCGGCAGTGCAACAGCTCCTTGGATATTCATTTTTCCGCAGACTCTTTCATCAGCCGATGGCTTCACCGGCATCGTCGTAGGACTGGTCAATACCGGAGATGCTCTTAGCTTCTTCGTACCAGCCATCCCACAGATCCTTGGAGGAGGCCAGGGCTGCGTTGACAGCCTCAGTCAGAGCGTCGGCACCCTTCTGCAGCAGCACAACGTTTCCGGTGTACTTCTCGTCCACCACGAAGTTGAAGCCGGACTTGGCAATGTCGGGGTTGGAGGCGATGATGGCTTCACCATTGCCGTCTGCTACGGCAATGCAATCGAAGTCGCCGCTCTTCAGCTGCAGCACGGCGGTGCCCAGGTCGGTAAAGAGAACCAGTTGGCTTTCGGTCAGCTGCTCCTCGGTGAGGGACTGCTGCAGGGAGGCATTCTGTGCGCCGATCTTGGCACCCTTCAGACCTTCGGCGGTTGCGAACTTGTCGCCATTGGCAGCCAGGGTGATCAGGATCTGTTCATCCTCGTTGTCACCGGCGTGGTAGTAATCAGAGCAGTTGTAGTTCTGGCCACGGTCTTCCGTCCAGCTGAAGCCGGAGATGGCCATATCCACGGTGCCGGCATATACGGCAGTCTGGCAGGCATCGAAGCTCATGGGCATGATCTGCAGTTTCAGACCCATAGACTCGGCAACGTACTTGGCCAGAGTCACGTCAAAACCAACATACATATCCTGGCCTTCCTTGGTGGGGTCTACAAACTCCATGGGAGCGAAGTCCGGGGAGGTGGCTACGGTGAGCACACCCTTGGTCACAGTCTTCACATCGGAAGCAGGCTGAGCATTGCCGGCGGCGGTGGTGTCGGTTGTGGCGGCGGTGGTGGCGGTGGTGGCGGCGGTGGTGGCGGTGGTGGCGGCGGCGGTGGCAGTAGTGTCGGTGGTGCTGCCGCAGCCAACCAGCATGGTGGCGATCATCAGAACGACCAGCAGCATAGAAATCATCTTTTTCATTTTCATTTTCTCCTTTTCAGTGTTGTTTCGTTTCATTTGATGGCTGTATTATAGCGCGAATATTATTCAATTTCAATTGATAAAACATACAAACTCCAAAAGTTTTTCTCCCTCTGTATATGTATATTATTTTGATTTTATTCATTTTTACCATGTATATACGGTTATTCCATGGAATAATACAGTTTTTTAGCGTTTTGGCCTCTGTTTTCTCATTGGATAATATTCATTCATTTATGTATATTTGAATATGAAATTTTGCCTGCGTACACGAAAGGAAATCTACAAACAAAAAGCTGTCCTCCCGTGATTGGGGAATCACGGGAGGACAGCCTGGCGTGTCAAAAAAAATCGCAGAGTTTGCAGCCTTGGGCTGCAAATCAAGCCAAAATCATTAGATTTTATGGAAGCGGCTGAGGAAATCCTTGGTTTCCTGCTTCTGGGGATTGCCGAAAACCTCGGCAGGTGTTCCCTGCTCACAGATCACGCCATCCACCATGTACACCACATGGTTGCTGACATCCCGGGCGAAGGCCATCTCGTGGGTAACCACCAGCATGGTCATACCTTCCTTTGCCAGCTTTTGCATAACCGTAAGAACCTCTCCCACCATTTCCGGATCCAGCGCGGAGGTGGGCTCGTCAAACAGAAGCACCTCCGGATTCATGGCCAGCGCCCGGGCAATGGCCACACGCTGCTTCTGGCCGCCGGAAATCTGCCGGGGCCGGGCATTGATATAGGGTGTCATGCCAACCTTATCCAGATACTCCAGAGCGGTTTCCCGGGCAGTCTGCTTGTCCCGCTTCAGAACCTTGATCTGACCTACCATGCAGTTTTCCAGCACGGTCATATTGTTAAACAGGTTAAAGCTCTGGAACACCATGCCCACATGGCTGCGGTATTCCGGGGCATTCACCTTCCGGTCGGCCACATTTTTGCCGTGGTAGAGAATCTCACCGGAGGTGGGGGTTTCCAGCAGGTTGATGCACCGCAGAAGGGTGCTCTTGCCGGAACCGGAGGCACCGATGATGGAGGTAACATCGCCCTTGTTTACAGTAAAGTCAATATCCCGCAGCACTTCGTGGGTGCCGAAATTTTTGGACAGGTGGTTCACCTGCAAAATGGTATCCGCCATGTTACCGCTCTCCTTTCTTGGTGCTGTATTCCTTGCTCTGCTCTTCAAAGGGACTGCGCTTGTCCGGATGGCTGTAGGTTCCCGCGGTCATAATCAGGGGATCTTCCTGCACCAGATCATAATCACTGTTGCCGTCCATCTTCTTTTCCGCGTAGCGCAGCAGCAGAGATGCCGTCAGGGTCACGCAGAGGTAGCCAACCATTTCCACCACGGCAGAGGGGAAATACAGGTAGCTGGCACCCACCGCCGCCCGGTGGGCAGAGAAGAAATCCGGGAAGCCGATGATGAACATAACGGAAGTATCCTTCACGTTGATAATGAAGTTGTTGCCAATCTGGGGCATGATGTTGCGGATGGCCTGGGGCAGAATGACATTCATCATGGTCTGCACGTGGGTCATGCCGATGGCCTTTGCGCCCTCGGTCTGACCGGGATCCACGGAAATAATACCGCCACGGACGGATTCCGCCATGTAAGCGCCGGTATTGATGGATACTACCACAATGGCCGCCAGCCAGATGCTGTCAAAGCGGACATTGCCATCGGTGAAGTAAGGCAGGCCATAGTACAGGAACACCGCCTGGAGCACCATGGGGGTACCACGGAATACTTCCACATAAATGCGGACGATGGCACGGATCAGCTTCAGGAAAAACTTCTTCAGCCCGCTGTCGCCCTGGGAATAGGGAATGGTGTTGAGCACACCGCACACAAAGCCAATGACGCAGCCGATGGCCGTCGCCACCAGTGCCAGCAGCAGGGTGGAACCCATGCCGGAGAGATAACTGGCACCGTATTTGCTGAGGAGCTTACCAATATCGGCGGCAAGCTGAATGAATTTTTCCATGAAGTAGATCCTTTCTTATTTTATAACGGTTTTGTTTTTACTCGCTCAGAGGCTGGATGGCGATTGCCTGCTGCATCAGTGCGTTCATATCCTCCTGGGTCATGGTGGAGAGCACATTATCGATCAGAGTCTTCAGCTCGGTATTGCCCTTCTTCAGAGAAACGCCGATGTTTACATTCTCGGCACGCACTTCTTCGCTGAACCGGAAGTCGCCATCGGTGCCGGAGAAGTCCAGAATGGTCATATCGGGATAAGCGGCAACAGCGCCTTGGGCAGTGGGCATATCGGTGCAGATAAAGTCGGCGCTGCCGGTCTCCAGAGCCATCAGCATGGCAGGAGCGGTTTCGGAAGCGGAGAGCACCTGAGCGCCTTCAATCTGGGGCAGGCACTGGTCATACCAGATGGTAGCAATCTGTGCGGTGCACTTGCCGCCGGCCAGATCCGCAATGGAGGTAGCGGAAGCATAGGGGCTGTCCTTCTTGGTTACACATACGATGGAAGCATAGAAGTAGGGGCCGGCAAAATCCACCTGCTCGGCACGCTCGGCGGTCATGGACTGACCGGCGATAACGGCATCGAAGGTTCCGGTCTGTACGCCGGGTACCAGGGAGTCCCAGTCAGACTGGATGATCTCCAGCTTCCAGCCGTTGGCCTCGGCAATCTTCTTGGCCACCATCACGTCGTAGCCATTGGCGTAGGAGCCGGGCACATTGGAGATGGCCACGGCGCCGTTGGAATCGTCACTCTGAGTCCAGTTATAGGGGGCATAGGCACATTCCATGGCGATGGTGAGCACACCATCTTCCACACCGGTCTTGGCGGTGGAACCACCGGAACCGCCACAGGCGGTCATAGAAAGCAGGGACACCAGTACCAGCAGCATTGCAAACAGTCTTCTCATAATTTTTTCCTTCTTTTCTGTAGTATTATCCGGAAATTGCCGGACGCAAAAACTGGACCGCCTATGCAGGCGATCCAGGTAAAATACGACAAAACAAGGAAAATCTCTTGTGGCCGGATCCTACGATAGCGCTCCACATAAACAACTGTGACAGTCCGGCAGATATTCTCTGACGGCCCAGAAGCATCCCCTCTTGCAAAGGGCTGCAACTTCGGCGGTGATCCCTTTCCCACCCGACGGCTGCAAGACCTTGCCGGGAGGTACTGATGAGTACCGCACCTCTACCATAAGCGATTCAATTTGTGCTTATGGTACCGCCAAAGACCCAAAAAGTCAACCCCTTTTTCCGGAAAATCTGTTTTCTGTGAAAACCGGCTTGCATTCCCCGGGGGATATATGATAAAATTGTTGAAAATATCCGAAAGGAATCAGGCATATGCAAACACAGAAAATCAACACCATCGTTCTGGATATGGGGCAGGTGCTCATCCACTGGAAACCCGGCTGGGTCATGGAGAATTTTCACCTCAACGCCTCCCAGGAGGCACTGCTGCAGCGGGAGCTGTTCGCCAGCGTGGAGTGGGTTCGCTTCGACCGGGGTACCATCGCTCCGGCGGAAATGATCGCCTCCGTAAACCGTCGGCTTCCACAGGAACTGCACACCTATGTGGAAAACATCGTGACAGGCTGGTGGCAGCGCCCTCTGTGCCCCATGGAAGGAATGGGAGAGCTGGTACGGGAACTCAAGGCACTGGGCTACGGCATTTATCTGCTGAGCAACGCCAGTCTGGATCTGCGGAAATACTTCCACCGGATTCCCGGAAGCGAATGCTTCGATGGCCTGATGGTCTCCGCCGAAGAGAAGCTCATCAAGCCACAGCCTGAAATCTACCGGGCGCTTTACGCCAGATTCTCCCTGGATCCCCAGAGAAGCCTGTTCATTGACGATCAGCCCGCCAACATTGAAGCCGCCATGTACACCGGTATGGACGGAATCCTTTTCCGGGGAGATACCGCCGCTCTGCGCCGGGAGCTGAATGAAAAAGGCATCCCCGTGGCGCAAATCTGACAAATCAAGGAGATATATCTATGACCATTGAAGAACTGAAGCAAAAGCTGGACGAAACCTCCTATGTATATGATGAAAGCATGCTTACGGTGCTCTATGTAGCCCTGGCTCTTGGACGGCCGCTGCTGATAGAAGGTGCTGCCGGTGTAGGCAAAACAGAGGTAGCCAAGGTGATGGCCTCGGCACTGGGGCGGGATCTGGTGCGGCTGCAATGCTATGAAGGGCTGGACGAAAGCAAAGCTCTGTACGAATGGAACTACCAGAAGCAGCTGCTGGCCATCCAGGTAAACGAGGGCACCCAGGATAAGGCCGCCCTGACCAAGAGTCTCTTCTCCGATGAATATCTGCTGGAGCGCCCCCTGCTGAAATCCATCCGCTCGGAGAAGCCCGTGGTGCTGCTGATTGACGAAATCGACAAAGCCGATGAGGAATTCGAAGCGTTTTTGCTGGAGCTGCTTTCCGAGATGCAGGTCACCATTCCGGAAATCGGTACCATTCCCGCCAAGACGGTTCCCTTCGTGGTGCTCACCTCCAACCGTGCCCGTCCCCTTTCCGAAGCGCTGCGCCGCCGGTGCGCCTACCTGCACATTGACTATCCGGATCTGGAAAAGGAGCTGGCCATTTTGCGCAGGAAAATGCCCAATGCCGATGCCCGGCTCCACTTGCAGGTGGCACAGGCCATTCAGAAACTCCGTGCCATGGATACCATCCTGAAAAAACCATCTATCGCCGAAACGCTGGACTGGGCCGCCGCCCTGGAAGCCCTGGGTATCCGGGAGCTGACCCCCGATGCCCTGCAAAAGACCGCCGGCATCGTCCTGAAAAACAACGAGGATATTCTGGCGCTGGAGCCCGAAGAAACCCAGGAAGGCTGCGGCCACACCTGCCACGGCTGCCAGGGACACAGCCATGGCTGATGTATATGTAGAAAAGCTGGCCGCCTTTGGCCGGATGCTGCGCATGGAAGGGCTGGCTGCCAGCCCGAAAGCTACGGAAGATGCCGCCCGGCTGCTGCAGCAGCTGCCTCTGACTCGGCGGGAAACGGTAAAAACCGCTCTGCGCACGGTCTACGCTACCAACCGGGAAGAGCAGGCCATCTTCGATCGGGTATTTGACGGTTTCTTTCTCTCCGAAGAAGCCATGCGTGCCCAGGCCAGGGAACATGCCAGGCAGGAACAGCTTCGTCAGCAACAGCAGCAGGCCGCTCAGCGGGAGCTGGAAGAGATGGAAGGCCGGGTCAACCTGGACAGCCGGGAACGGCAGAGTTACACCGAGCTTCCGGAAGAGGCCCGAAAAAAACTCCGGGAGTTCATGGAAAAATACAAGGGCAATGTGGACAGGAATCCCCACCTCTACAGTGAGTTCATCCACTCCGTGTTTGCCAAGGCCATGCTGGAGCAGCAGATGCGTATGGAAAACGCCGGAACGGGTGTGGATGCCCAGGATCCGGAGCTGGGACTGCTGTACCGGGAAATCGGAGAATTCAGAGACAGTGAGATTCCCAGAGCCGTTGCCATGATCCAAACCATCGCCCGGCAGATCAACGCGGAGCTTTCTGCCCGGCGGCGCTCTGCCGCCCATACCGGAAAGCTGGATTTCCGCCGCACCATCCGCAAAAGCCTGGCCACCGGCGGCAGCATGCACGCCCTGTGCTTCCGCAAAAAGCACCCCAAGCGGAAGCGGCTGGTGCTGCTGTGCGATGTGAGCGGCTCTATGATGCAGTTTTCCGAATTTGCCCTGCGGTTTATCCAGTCCCTGAATCAGGTAGCAGAAAGCTCCCGGACATTTCTCTTCTCGGAAACCATTGTGGAAGCGGATGCCTTTCAGCTGGAAAATATGGATCGCTTCCGTGCCACCGTCCGGGATTCCGGCATATACGGCCGGGGTACAGACCTGGGTACCGCCCTGGAAACTCTGTGCGCTTACCAGCCCGCCATTCTGAACAGCGCCACTACGCTGATCATCCTGTCCGATACCAAGACCGTGGATACCCGCCGGGCAGTCAGCGCCCTGCTGGAGGCCAAGCGGCTGTCCGGCAGAGTCCTGTGGCTGAATCCCATCCCGGAGCGGAACTGGCGCTTCCTGAAAAGCACTGCCGCCATGGGAAGCATCTGCACCATGCTCCCCTGCTCTACCCTGGGCGAACTGGCCACGGCATGCAGAAACCTGACAAAAGAATAAGCACACTTGCTTTCCCCCGGGCTGCCATTCAAGGATGCATCTTCCTAGAATGGCAGCCCGTTTCTCTTTGGTGAAATTATACGCATAAAAGACATTATTTTCGGAATAATGCCGTCAATATGCAAAAAACATAAATTTTGTTAATTCCTCGTTGACAATTGTCTTCCTCGGGTGTATAGTATGCAGTATCCTGATCCACGCAGGAAGAACGAACGTTCACGTACTAAATACGAAGGGAAGAAAATGACATGAAAAAGATGATCGCAATGCTTCTTGCCCTGGCGCTGCTGGTGTGTATGACCGCATGTACCGGCACCGCTTCCGTAGAAGAAAAGAGTTCTACCGGCGCAGCCGCCAATGCTGCCCCCGCCTCCGCCAGCTATACCGTCGGCATCTGCCAGCTGGTGCAGCACGACGCGCTAGACGCGGCAACCAAAGGCTTCACCGATGCCATCGTTGAGCAGCTGGGTGACAGCGTTACCTTCCTGGAGCAGAACGCCTCCGGCGACACGGCCAACTGCGCCACCATCGTCAATAGTTTTGTCTCCTCCAAGGTAGACCTCATCATGGCCAATGCCACTGCGCCGCTGCAGGCTGCTGCCTCCGCCACCGCCACCATCCCCGTGCTGGGCACCTCCGTAACGGACTATGCCTCTGCCCTGGAGCTGGACAACTGGACCGGCACCGTTGGCAACAACATCTCCGGCACCTCCGACCTGGCGCCGCTGGATCAGCAGGCCGCCATGATTCAGGAGCTGTTCCCCGATGCGAAAACCGTGGGTCTGCTGTACTGCTCCGCAGAAAGCAACAGCGCCTATCAGGTAGAGCAGATTCAGACCTACCTGGCAACCGCCGGACTGGAAACCAAGGCCTTCGCCTTCACCGATACCAATGATGTTGCCTCCGTGGCACAGGCCGCCTGCCAGTACAGTGACGTGATTTACATCCCCACCGACAATACCGCTGCCGCCAACACGGAAGCCATCGCCAATGTGGTGCTGCCTGCCGGCGTTCCGGTTGTGGCCGGTGAAGAGGGCATCTGCAAAGGCTGCGGCGTGGCCACCCTTTCCATCAGCTACTATGACCTGGGCTACACCACCGGCCAGATGGCTGTGAAGATTCTCACCGGTGAGGCCGACGTTTCCACTATGGCTGTGGAATACGCCCCCCAGGTGACCAAGAAGTACAATGCCGCCAACTGCCAGGCACTGGGCGTAACCGTCCCGGATGACTACGAAGCACTGGCTGAGTAAACGCAAGCTGGACTGTGGGCACTTTGTTGCCCACAGCCTTTGCCGTCTTCCGAAAACAAAAGAAACATTAAGAGAGGTAACGCTGTATGAACTTCTTCTCCTCCCTCCTGGCTGCCGCCCCCGGCGCCATCACCCAGGGCATGCTCTGGGGTATTATGGCCGTGGGTGTGTACATCACCTACCGGATTTTAAACGTATCAGACCTGACTGTAGACGGCAGCCTGGCCACCGGCGGCGCCGTGTGCATCATGCTGATGCGTTCCGGCTGCAATCCCTGGCTGGCGCTGCTGGGAGCGGTGCTGGCCGGTATGCTGGCAGGACTTGTCACGGGGCTGCTCCATACCCGCTGCGGTATCCCCGCAATTTTGGCCGGTATTCTCACCCAGCTGGCGCTGTACTCCGTGAATCTGCGGATTATGGGCAGCAAGGCCAACCAGCCCATCAGCGTGGATAAATACAACCTGATCGTATCCCAGCGGTATGTAACAGCGCTTTCCGTGCGCAATCCCCTGCTGCCTGCGCTGATTACCCTTGTGGTGCTGATTGCCGTGCTGTACTGGTTCTTCGGCACGGAATACGGCAGCGGCCTGCGTGCCACCGGTGCCAACCCCCGGATGGCCAGTGCCCAGGGCATGGATACCCGGGTGGCCGTTACCATAGGGCTGATGCTCAGCAACGGCCTGGTGGCTCTGTCCGGAGCACTGCTGGCACAGTACCAGGGTGCCGTGGATGTCAACATGGGTCGCGGTGCCATCGTCATCGGTCTGGCAGCCGTAATCATCGGCGAAGTGCTGCTGGGTAAGGTCGCCCGGAACTTTGCCGCAAAGCTGGCTACCGTGGTGGTGGGTGCCGTGGTGTATTACCTGGTTCTGCAGGTTGTGCTGCAGCTGGGTCTGAACACCAACGACCTGAAGCTCTTCACCGCACTGATCGTCGCCCTGTTCCTGTCCGTCCCCTACTGGAAGGGCAATGTACATAAAAAGGCAGGAGGCAAGAGCCATGCTTGAACTGAAAAACATCTGTAAAACCTTCAATCCCGGTACGGTGAATGCCAAAACCGCCCTGAACAATCTGAATCTGACCCTGAATGACGGCGATTTTGTTACCGTCATCGGCGGCAACGGCGCAGGAAAATCCACCATGCTCAACGCTGTCTCCGGTGCCATTCCCATTGATACCGGCACCATTACATTGGACGGAAAAGACATCACCCGCCTGCCGGAATACAAGCGTGCCGCATACCTGGGGCGTGTGTTTCAGGATCCCATGATGGGCACTGCCGCCACCATGCAGATTGAAGAGAATCTGGCCATGGCCGACCGCCGGGGCAAGCGGCGCACCCTGCGCAAAGGCATCACCGCCGCAGACCGCCAGCGCTATATCGAGCAGCTGAAGATTCTGGATCTGGGGCTGGAAGATCGCATGACCGCAAAGGTCGGTCTGCTCTCCGGCGGCCAGCGTCAGGCGCTGACCCTGCTGATGGCTACCCTGCAAAAGCCGAAGCTGCTGCTCCTGGACGAGCACACCGCCGCTCTGGATCCCAAAACTGCGGCCAAGGTTCTGGAAGCCACCACCCGCATTGTGGAAAAGAACCACTTGACCACCATGATGATTACCCACAACATGCGTGATGCCATCGCCTACGGAAACCGGCTGATTATGATGTACAACGGCCATGTGGTCATTGATGTTTCCGGAGAGGAAAAGAAAAAGCTCACCGTTGAGCAGCTGCTGAACCTTTTCAGCCAGGCCTCCGGCTCCGACGAAGCCGACGACAAGCTGCTCCTGTCCTGATTATTATTTCAAACAGCGTATTTTGGGGAACTGCTTCCTGTTGAGCAGTTCCCCTTCAACTTGTCAAAAAAGCCTCGCAGAGTTTGCAGCCTTGGGCTGCAAATAAAATCAAAATCATTT
>CAZCRO010000040.1:0-21055 GCA_964501115.1 uncultured Oscillospiraceae bacterium | reverse complement strand
AGTACCAAGGTCAATACCGATAATCTTAGACATAATGATTTCCTCCTAATATATTTGAAAAAGATAAATTGTATACAAGTTTAGTTTGCAACCTGAACCATTGCGAAGCGGACGATCTTTTCGCCTACTTTGAAGCCCTTCTGGAATACCTGGGCAATTACATTTTCTCCCAGGGTTTCGTCCTCCAGGTGCATCACCGCATTGTGGATATTGGGGTCGAAGCTTTCTCCGGCGGTGCCGAAGATCTCTACGCCCAGGCCGGTGAAGATCTTTACCAGCTCGTTCATCGTCAGCTCCACGCCCTTTTTGTAGGCGGCATCCTCGGTGGGCTGGTTCAGAGCCCGCTCCAGATTGTCGTAAACAGGCAGGAGCTTTTCAATGGCATCCGCCCGTCCGTTTCCGTAGGACTGCTCCTTTTCCTTGGCGGTACGCTTGCGGAAGTTATCGAATTCCGCTGCCAGACGCAGCAGCGCATCGTGCTCGGCATTGTACTTTTCTTCAAAGGGATTGGCTTCCGGAGTTTCCGGTGCTTCCGTGGCGGTCTCTTCCGCCAGGGTGGTTTCTACAGTTTCTTCAACAGGCTCCTGGGTGATCTTTTCTTCCTTTTTGGCCACGTTTTATGCCTCCTTATGGGTCTGCTCCCCGGCGGTAGCGCCGGGCAGCTGTTTGGTTGTATCTGGTTTGGCGAACATCTTGCTCAGGCTCTCGGCAAAGTAGCTGAGTCTTGCCGTCACCTTGGCATAGTCCATACGGGTGGGGCCGACCACACCGATCATACCCTGCATCCCGTCGCCAATATCAAACTTGGTCATTACCACGCTGGTATCTTTCAGCTCCGATGCCACATTTTCCGGCCCTACCAGCACCTTGGTACCGCTTTCGCTTTGCATCATGGCGGGCAGATTGGAAAGGGCATCCTCGTCGATGGATTCCATCATCCGCTGGGCTTTGTCCACATCCCGGTACTCGGGAAGACCCAGAAGCCGGGACTGACCGGCCACCACCAGATTGGTACTGGACTGATGCCGCAGCACATCCACGGTGAAGTCCACAATGACCGGAACCAGAGAGGCGGCCGCTCCGGCGGAGCGCATCACCTTCTCCATCAAAGAAGCGGTAAGCTCCTCTGCGGTCAAATCCGTCATGGCTGTGTTCAGCACCGCCGCAAGCAGCTTCAAATCCGTCTCCCCTATGGAAAGGGGCAGGCGCATCAGCTTGTTGCAAACCTCGTCGTTGCTCAGCATCATCACCAGAATCACGCTGCCCTGGCCTGCCAGGATCAGATCGTACCGGACCACCGTTGCCCCGCCGTTGCGGCTGGCTGCGGAGATTGCGGGAAGATCTGTGGCCTGGGACACCAGCTTTGCCACCTTCTCCACCAGCTTATCCACACGCTGAACCTTTTCTTCAATGGCGGAGTTAATGGATTTGGTTTCATCGATGCTCAGGCGGTAATCCATCATCAGTTCATCCACGTACAGCCGGTAGCCTGCCGCGCTGGGCACCCGCCCGGCACTGGTATGGGGCTGTTCCAGATAGCCCATAGCCGTCAGGTCTGCCATTTCGTTGCGGATGGTTGCGGAGGAATACTTCATATCCGGCAGCTCTGTAATCGCTTTGGAGCCTACGGGCTCGGCGGTGCGGATATACAGGTCTACCACACTGCGCAGCACCTTTTTCTTTCGGTCTGTCAGTTCCATATGCCGTCCTCCTTTCTTTAGCACTCCTTTCCCTTGAGTGCTAAGCAAACTATACTACAGAGTGCTAAAAAAGTCAAGGGGTTGGAATATAAACTATTTTTGAACTTTTTCTTTTCCCTATAGATTATTTACAAAAAAATCATCTTTCACTCTGGACTTTTTCCTTCCTCCGGCGTATAATAAAGGTAACTTGAGGGAGTAATTCCGCCGGAGCCGGCAAACCCAGCGGCTCTTGTGCAGCACCCCGTCAAAACGGCATTTGCCCGGGATGCTTATAAAGAATGAGACTCATGTACGCACCAAGCGGTGGCGTGCATGGGCTTTTTTTATTGCCCATACATGCCAAGTATATTATGTTAAGGAGTCTGTCCCAATGAAACAAGCCTACTGTCAATCCACTCAGGATGTGCTTCAGGAACTACAGGCAAGTCCCGATGGCCTGAGCCACCGGCAGGCCGCCCAGCGGCTGGAGCACTGCGGCCCCAACAAACTGAAAGAGGGGGAGAAGAAATCCACCCTGCGCCGTTTTCTGGATCAGCTGAAGGATCCGATGCTGCTGATTCTGCTGGCTGCCGCTGCTGTCTCCGCCGTCACCAATCTGCTGGCAGGTGAAAGCCTGGCCGAAGTATTCATCATTCTCGTTGTCGTGCTGCTCAATGCCCTGCTGGGTGTGATCCAGGAGAGCAAGGCGGAAGCCGCCATAGAGGCGCTGCAAAACATGACGGAAGCCACCTGTAAGGTCATCCGGGATGGCCGCCAGGAAAGCATCCATTCCAGTGAGCTGGTGCCCGGTGACATTGTGGTGCTGGAAGCGGGAGACGCCATCCCTGCCGACGGACGCATCCTGTCCTGCGCCAGCCTGAAAATTGAAGAGGCCGCCCTCACCGGAGAATCTGTCCCCGTAAACAAAATTGCCGAGCTGCTTCTGCCGGAGCAGGGCAAAGAGGACATCCCTCTGGGCGACCGGAAGAATATGTGCTACATGGGCTCCACCGCTGTATATGGGCGGGGCAAAATGGTGGTGACGGAAACCGGCATGCAGACCCAGATGGGCAAGATTGCCGGTGTCCTGGCCGCAACTCAGGACGAGAAAACCCCGCTGCAGCGGAAGCTGGACGAGCTGAGCCTGGTGCTGAGCAAGCTGGTGCTGGGCATCTGCCTGTTCCTGTTCGCTTTCAACCTGCTCCGCAGCGGTGACTTCCACCTGAACGTGATTCTGGATACCTTTATGGTAGCCGTGTCCCTGGCTGTAGCCGCCATCCCGGAAGGGCTGAGCACGGTGGTGACTCTGGTGCTGAGCATTGGCGTTACCAACATGTCCAGGCGCAATGCAGTCATCCGCCGGATGACTGCCGTGGAGACTCTGGGCTGCACCCAGGTGATTTGCTCCGATAAGACCGGTACCCTGACCCAGAACAAAATGACCGTCGTCTCCCACACCGGCGACACCGCTCTGCTGGCCACTGCCATGGCACTGTGTTCCGATGCCTTCCTGAACGAGGCGGGGCAGGCTGAGGGCGAGCCTACTGAGGCGGCCCTTGTCAACTTCGCCTGTGCCCAGGGGCTTGCCAAGAATGTGCTGGAACAGCAGCAGCCCCGGGTGGAGGAAGCACCCTTTGACTCCGGTCGGAAAATGATGTCCACTATTCACGCACACAGCGGCGGCTTTGTCCAGTATACCAAGGGCGGCCCGGATGTGGTTCTCTCCCGGTGTACCAGCTACCTGGAAGACGGCGTGGAAAAGCCCATGACACCTGCCAAACGGGAGGCCATCCTGGCAGAAAACAAGGCCATGGCCGACCAGGCTCTGCGGGTGCTGGCTGCCGCCAGACGCTCCTGGCAGCAGCTGCCTGAGGATGTCAGTCCCGCCAATCTGGAACAGGAGCTGTGCTTCCTGGGTCTGACCGGCATGATCGACCCGGTGCGGCCGGAGGTAAAGGCCGCCATCGACCAGTGCCGTGCCGCAGGCATCCGCCCGGTGATGATCACCGGTGACCATAAGGACACCGCTGTGGCCATCGCCAGGGAGCTGGGCATCATCACCTCCGCCTCCCAGGCCATCACCGGTGCGGAACTGGATCAGATCAGCGATGCGGACATCTGCCAGGCCGTAACCCAGTACAGTGTATACGCCCGGGTACAGCCGGAGCACAAGACCCGCATTGTCTCCGCCTGGAAAGCCAACGGTGCCATCACCGCCATGACGGGCGACGGTGTGAACGATGCCCCCTCCATCAAGTCTGCGGACATTGGCGTGGGCATGGGCATTACCGGTACCGATGTGACCAAGAATGTAGCCGATATGGTGCTGGCTGACGATAACTTCGCCACCATTGTCTCCGCCGTTGGGGAAGGCCGCCGGATTTACGACAATATCCGCAAAGCCATCCAGTTCCTGCTGGCCTCCAACATGAGTGAGGTACTGGGCGTATTTCTGTCCTCCCTGTTGGGCTTTACCCTGCTGAACCCCGTACACCTGCTGTTTATCAACCTGATTACGGATACTTTCCCCGCCCTGGCATTGGGCATGGAAGAGGGGGAGGCCGATACCATGCGCCGTCCCCCCAGAGATTCCCGGGAAGGAATCTTCGCCCGGGGACTGGGCTTTGATGTGATTTACCAGGGCGTGCTGGTCACCGCCATTACCCTGGTATCCTATTTGATCGGCAACTGCTTTGAAAGTGGAGTTTTCTACCCCGTGACCCAGGGCATCTCCAACCACGGCATGACCATGGCCTTCCTGACCATGAGCATGTGTGAGATTTTCCACGCCTTCAATGTCCGCTCCCAGCGCGGCTCCATCTTCACCCTGAAAAAGCATAACAAGGTGCTGTGGCTCTCCATGCTGGTCTCCCTGGTGCTGACCACCGCCGTCCTGGAAATCCCGCCCCTTGCCACCGCCTTTGGCTTCACCCCCATCGGCTGGACGGAATACTTCATCGCCCTGTCTCTGAGCATCCTGGTCATCCCTGTGGTGGAATGCGTCAAATTCTTCCAGAGAAAAAAGGGAATGTAAAAAACAATATTCAAAAGCAACACAGTATAACGCAGCAGGCCACAGCCAAAACCGTTTTCCGGTTTGGATGTGGCCTGAAAAATATTCGGGAAGACAGCGGAGGAGCCGAAACCCTCTGTCCATTTCATAGGTTCAACTGTGGCGGGGCGTGTTTTAAAATGTTGACATTTGAAGCGATTACCTGTAGAATGTACCCAGAAACTATACACTGAATTCTATTTTAAACAGCACAGGAGAATAGCATGCATCGATTTTCTTCACAGCACCTTGCCGCAGTTACCCGCAGTGCCCGGAAGGCAAAGGGGCTTACACAGGCACAACTGGCAGAGCGTACCGGGATTCACCGGGCGATGATCGGACGGATTGAAAACGGGGAATATACACCCTCCATAAGCCAGCTGGAGCAGCTGGCGGAGGTGCTGGAATTTGACATTCTTTCGCTGTTCCGGCAGGAAGAGCCGGCTTGCGGACATATCCAGGTTGACCGGCGCTATCGCATTGCCGTGGCAGGTACGGGCTACGTGGGACTGTCGCTGTCCATTTTGCTGGCACAGAACCATCAGGTGACCGCCGTGGATATTCTGCCGGAGAAGGTAGAGGCCATCAATGCCCGGCGCAGCCCCATCCAGGATGCCTATATTGAGTGTTACCTGGCAGAAAAGCAGCTGGATCTGACGGCGACCCTGGATGGCGCTTCTGCCTACCGGGAGGCGGATTTTGTAATCATTGCTGCCCCCACCAATTACGACAGCCAGAAAAACTTCTTCGATACCTCTGCGGTAGAATCGGTGGTGGAGCAGGTTTTGCAGGTAAATCCCCAGGCCACGATGGTGATCAAGTCCACCATTCCGGTGGGCTACACCGCCGGTTTGCGCCGGAAGTATCACACGGAGAATATCCTCTTCTCCCCGGAATTCCTCCGGGAGAGCAAAGCGTTGTACGACAACCTCTATCCCTCCCGGATCATTGTCTCCTGTGACGAGGCATCCCGGGAGAAGGCGGAAACCTTTGCAAAGCTGCTGCAGCAGGGTGCGATCAAGGAGAATATCGATACTCTTTTCATGGGCTTTACAGAGGCAGAGGCGGTGAAGCTCTTCGCCAATACCTATTTGGCGCTGCGGGTATCTTACTTCAATGAGCTGGATACGTATGCCGAAAGCAAAGGGCTGAACACCCGGCAGATCATCGATGGGGTATGCCTGGATCCCCGAATTGGCACCCATTACAATAACCCCAGCTTTGGTTACGGCGGCTACTGCCTGCCCAAGGATACCAAGCAGCTGCTGGCCAACTACGCAGATGTACCCCAGAACATGATGTCTGCCATTGTGGAATCCAACCGTACCCGGAAGGATTTTATTGCGGATCAGGTTCTGAAAATGGCGGGGTATTACAGCTACGCTACAGATAATCAGTATTGCGACAGCCAGGAAAAGCAGGTGACCATCGGCGTATACCGGCTGACGATGAAGGCGGGAAGTGACAATTTCCGCCAGTCCTCCATCCAGGGGGTAATGAAGCGGGTGAAGGCGAAGGGCGCCAATGTGGTGATTTATGAGCCGAGCCTGCGCCCCGGATCTACCTTCTTTGGCAGCCGGGTTATTGGAGACCTAGAGGAATTCAAGGCGCAGTGCCAGGCCATCATTGCCAACCGGTACGACAGCTGCCTGGACGATGTGCAGGAAAAAGTTTATACCAGAGACCTCTTCCGCCGGGACTGATCCCGGTGAGAAAACACCCCCGGGATGGCGGCGGATGCGCTGTGTCCCGGGGGTGTTTTGGGATATGTCAAATGTCCAGAAGCTCTACATGTAGCACACCGGGTACGTTTTCCAGTGCGTCTGCCACCTCCTGGTGGCAGGCATGGTGTTTCAGGCGCAGGAAGCATGTCAGGGCGACACCCTGGCCTTCCATGGCATCGGCGAATTCCAGATTGCTCAGGGTGATGTCCTGAGGCTTCAGTTTTTCCCGGATGACGGGCAGGGTAGACAGGGAGTTCATGAAAATGGTGACATGGATGCGCTTGAGGTGGCGGTAGAACACCAGCTCCAGCTTGTCCGCCAGCAGCATGGTGATCATCATGGCGGAGAACACGCCCAGGGAGATGAAGTAGTTACCCAGGCCGATGTTCAGACCCAGGCAGGCTACAGCCCACAGTCCGGCGGCGGTGGTCAGACCCTTGACCTTCTGCCGGGGGGTGACCATAATGGTACCGGCGCCGATAAAGCCGATGCCGGAGATGACCTGGGCGGCCATACGGGCGGGGTCAAATCCGGGGCCGTACATCTGGTACAGGTACAGTCCTGCCAGCATCACGCTGCACGAGCCGATGCATACCAGCATATAGGTACGCATACCGGCAGGGCGGAGTTTTCGGGTACGCTCCATACCCAGCAGACCACTGGCCACCAGAGCGAGGGTCAGCCGCAGCAGGGCGGTGGTGTTGGTAAGTGCATAAAGATCCATACAGAACCTGCTTTCTTATTCTTTTACCAGATCTTCGTACAGGGCACGGATGTTTTCATAGATATGGGTGGGCTGTACGTCGCTGGTCTTCAAATCTTCCAGGGTGCCTTCGCCGCTGAGGACGAAGATGGCGCTGATGCCGGAATTGATGCCGCAGGCAATGTCCGTATACAGTCGGTCGCCCATGATGGCGGCCTGCTCCGGGGCGTAGCCGCTCTCTGCCAGCGCCAGTTCTACCATGGCGCTCTGGGGCTTGCCGATAAAGGTTGGCATCCGCTTGGTGGCATTGAACAGCATCTGGCTGACGCTGCCGCAGTCCGGCACGAAGCCGTACCAGGTGGGGCAGACCCAGTCCGGGTTGGTGGCGATGTAGTCTACACCCCGTCCCAGCAGGATGCAGGCATCCTCCAGCTTCTGGAAGCTTAGCTCAGTATCGAAACCCATGCACAGGCAGTCGATATCGTCTTCCAGCTTGGCGGTGATGGGCAGACCGGCCTCTTCCAGCTGCTGGCGGAAGGTGGCGGTGCCGAAGGCGTAGATCTTGTGGTAGTTTTTCTTCTTCAGGTGGACGATGGTGGCGTTGGTGGAGGTGAGGAAGTCCTCTTTGGTGGCGGGGATGCCCATGCGGGCCAGCTTTTCAATGTACTTGTCCACACTCTTGGAGGAGTTGTTGGTCAGGAACATGTACCGGCCGCCTACGCTCTTTACGTAGTTCAGGAAATCCAGGGTGCCGTCAAACAGATCCTCGTCCAGGTAGATGGTGCCGTCCATATCCAGCAGGAACAGACGCTTTTGCTTCAAATCAGTCATGGTGGTGTCCTCTCATAAAAAATAATATGGGATATTCAGCTTGCCGGAAATGCCAACAGGTTTTTCGGCAGTTTGGGGATATTGACCCGGGCCGTGAGGGGTGTGTCCCCGCCGGGTGGGGAAGATACCGCAGGTTCACTTCTGGGGAATATCAAAGCAGTAGCGCAGGAAATGCAGAAGTGCTTCCTCGTTGGGGTTGCGGTAGGGGACGAAGAGGAAGAATTCGTCCTGGGATTGCTTGTTCTTTAAGTACCGGCTGTTGGACATGGAGATGGCCACATAGGCTTCCTCTCCGTTTTCGTCCAGACCCAGCACCAGCTGATCCTGCACCGCCTGCAAAATGTCCTGGGGCAGGAAAGCTTCCAGATCCTTCATGGGTACTTCTCCCCGGAAGTGTTCCAGCACCGGCCGGGTGGTTACCATAAAGTCCAGCTGATTGACGGCCATGGTGGCAATCACTTTGCCGTTGCTGGCGGCGGTGTATTCGTCGGCATTGCCTTCCAGGTCGAAATACAGGCTGTCGTCAAAGACGATCCGCTGTCCCCTGGATAAATTCAGGGTGGCGGCGTATTCCTTCTCCATCTGGCTTGCGGGGAACATATTGTAGTCGTCGTTGGTGAAGAAGCCCTGCAGGACGATCTCCTTCCGGCTCTGAACCAGCACATCGCCGATGTATCCGGCAAACAGGCAGAAAATCAGGAACAGAACAAAATAGCGTGTGTAATAGGTGGTAATGTAGCTCAGGCGCTGCTTGAAGCTAAGGGGGCGCAGCTTCTCCTTTTCTTTGCGGAAAAACGCGGAAATGCGGGAAAATATGGTCATGGCGGTTCCTTTCAGATACAGGGATCAACGGGCTGCTTTTTCTTCTTCTTTTTCTTTTCGATTTTTACACCGGCATACTTTAAAAACAGTCCCCATACAAAGTAGGAGCACAGGAAGCAGGCCAGGCAGAACCAGAAGAAGAACAGGCCACTTATGTAAAGGGTGGCCACAGCGGCGAGAAGGAACACCACAATCATCGAAACCGTTACATGCAGATTTCCGACGGCCATCACAAAGCTGTCTGTAAGGAGCTTCTTGATGGGAAAATCATAGGCGGCGAGAATGGGGTACAGGTATAGCGAAACACTCAAAAACACCAGGCTGCCGCACAGCGCCAGGCTCAGAGGAGCCAGCGCCAGGATGCCTTTGGCAAGGTACAGGTGCCAGGCGGCGTACAGATCCACGGCCAGGAAAATTCCCAGAACCAGCTGCGCAAGCCACAGAAGGGTGGCTTTGCGGAAGCAGCGTCTGAAGGCGGAGAAGAAGGTATGCCACACCTTTCCTTCCTCGTCCTGGACGGCTTTCAGGGTGAAGGCGTATACGGCGCTGGTGGAAGCGCCAATGGTGAAAAGGGGGAGGGAGGTCAGCAGCCACAGCAAACTGATGCAGGCCACATCCGTGACCTTCCCCATAAAGTTCCAGAATTTGTTTTCGGGGTTAAACAGGGTATACATCAGCGGGGGCTCACTCCAGAATGTTGCTAGTAATGTAGTCTACGCCGCACTCAATGACCCGGCGGCCGTCCTCTACGGTGTCTACCGTCCAGCAGTTTACTTCCTTACCGGCATCATGGATTTTTTGGCAAAGTTCCGGGGTGATGGCAGTGTGCTTGATGTCCAGACCCAGGTCGTACTGAACCAGGCTGTCCAGATACTTATCGTCCCACTCCTTGAGCAGGAACTGGGCGTTTACGTTGGGATAGCGCTTGCGCAGGCGGATCAGATTCTTCAGGCAGAAGGAGATGATAATGGTGTGATCCAGGTAGCCCATCTTCTCGATCATGCCCAGGATCTTGTAGATATCGCCGGACTTGAATTCGTTCTTCAGTTCCAGCACGGCGTACTTTTCGTACCGGGCGCAGATGGTGATGTACTCTTCCAGGGTGGGCATGACCAGATCGCCGCGGCTTCTGGTGCCGTCCCGCTCTACAAGGTGCAGGGAACGCAGGGTCTCAAAGGTGGTCTCCTCGATAATCATGGAGTCCATGGCCATGCGCTTGGTGTTGTCATCGTGGAAGATGATATACTTGCCGTCCAGGGTGCGGTGAATGTCCGTCTCGATGCCGAAGTACTTTTCCCGGTTGCCGGCGGCAACGAAAGCGGCGCAGGTGTTCTCCCGCTCCAGGCCGCTCAGACCACGGTGGGCGATCATTTTCACATTGGTGCCGGCAGTGTCCAGCTTGATGGTATTCATAATGAAAATCAACTCGTTTTCTTAATAAATTAAGCAGTTGTAATTGCTTGTTTTTGAAGTATACCACGGAAATGGTGGATTTTCAAGGAATGCAAGGCTAAATTCATATTTATGCACTGCGATTTGTGGATTGTGACCAAAAAAAGAACTTGATTTTGTTCAATCCGTCAAAACAAACAAGTTTACCCAGATTTTACTTGCAAATATGAACAAAGAGTGATAAACTATTTTCACAAGTGAGGCTCTGGCTATGCCCGATATGCTTCACAATACAATTTCTCATACGGAAGGAAAAGGAAAAATGAAAAAGCTGATTGCTCTTATGCTGGCTCTGGTCATGGTTCTGTCCATGGCTGCCTGCTCTGGCGGTTCCACTGGCGGCGCCGCTGCCGCTACCACCGCTGCCCCCGCTGCGGAAGCTACCGAAGCTCCCAGCGCAGACAAGTTCGAGGTCACCGAGCCCATCGAAATCGTTTGGTGGCACGCTCTGGAAGACCAGTACTCCGAACTGGTTTCCGAAGTTGTTGACGGTTTCAACGCTTCTCAGGATCTGATCACCGTTAAGGCTGAGTACGTTGGTTCCTACAAGGATATCAACGAGAAGCTGGTTGCCGCCAATGCTGCCGGTACCGGTCTGCCCGCTGTGTGCGTTGCCAACACTGACTATGTCGCTTCCTATGGCGAAGGCGGCGTGTTCGAAGTGCTGGATGACTACATCACTGCCACCGGTTACGACGTAGACGACTTCTCCGCCGGTCTGCTGGTTTCCTCCCAGTACGCTGGCAAGCAGGTTGCTATGCCCTTCCTGCACTCCACCCAGGTTATCTACTACAACAAGACCCTGGCCGATGCCAACAACATCACCGTCCCCACCAAGATTGAAGACTTCAAGGCATTCCTGGAAGCCGGCGCTGCTGCCTGCGGCGGTTACGGCACCGTGGTTCCCGGCTGGGACCAGTGGTACTTCGAGACCCTGTACCTGAACGAAGGCGTTGACATCATCACCGACGACAACACCTGCGACCTGAACAGCGAAGCCGCCGTCAACGTGACCAACCAGATCAAGGATTGGTGCGATTCCGGTGTTGCTTACCTGGCTGCCGGTACCGATGCTTCCGCCACCATGCGTCAGAACTTCTACGACGGCAAGGCTTTCTCTGTCATGCACACCTCCTCTCTGTACAACACCTATGTCAGCAAGTGCGACTTCGAAGTTGGCATGGCATGGTACCCCGCCGGTTCCACCGGTGACAAGTACTCCGAGGTTGGCGGCTGCGTTCTGGGCATCCCCGCAAACAACGATCAGGCCACCAAGAACGCTGCATGGCAGTTCCTGCAGTACCTGGTTGGTAAGGATGTCAACATGAAGTGGGCCGAGGGCACCGGCTACATGCCCACCCGTAAGTCCGTTCTGGAGACCGAGGAAGGCGTTGCATTCCTGGAAGCCAAGCCCGCTTTCGAGTGCATCTTCGAGAACCTGGATCTGATCAACCCCCGTATCCAGCACGGTTCCTGGAGCGAGCTGGCCACCACCTGGAAGACCTACATGGACATCATCATGAACCAGAATGGCGACGTACAGTCCAATTCTGACGACATGGTTGTTGAGATCGACGAGATCCTGGCCGACTAACAGAGCTTTTTTCGGGCCGGTCGCTTTGAGCGGCCGGCCTGTCCCTTCGATAAGAAAACTTCCCGCGTTCCTCCCGTGCAAGGGAGAAGTTGTCACTTTCACCGCACCATATCCAATGCACTTAGAAAGGATCTGATACGATGTCAGAAACCAACGCTCAAGCTGTTGCCGTGCAAGCGCCCCCCAAGAAGACCATCTTCACCCGCAGAAACGGGTCCAAGCTGATCGATTTCTTGTTCGTACTGCCTGCATTGGCTTTTTTGGCTGTCTTTACATACTATCCCGTAGCAAAGCTGGTGCAGATCAGCTTTACCAACTGGAACCTGCTGAAGCCCACCTGGGATTATGTTGGCCTGAAAAACTGGGTTTGGCTGTTCCAGGGCTCCGGCGCCAAGTACCTGTGGAACTCCCTGAAGGTTACCTTCCTGTACTCCCTGGGTGAAATCACCGTTACCATTGTGGGCGGTATGATTTTTGCCCTGCTGTTCAACCGCGCAACCCGTGGCTTCACTCTGATGCGGGCTGTGGTCTTCGTACCCAAGTACGTGGCCATGTCCTCCTGCGCTGTTGTGTTCCTGTGGATTCTGAATACCGACTACGGTGTTCTGAACTATCTGCTGGGTCTGATCGGTATCGAGCCCATCGCCTGGCTGAACCAGGAGAGCACCGCTCTGCTGTCCGTTCTGATGACCACCTGCTGGCGTGTCGTTGGCTACGGCATGATGATCTATATGGCCGCCATGAAGGGCATCTCTCCTCAGTACTACGAGGCCAGCTCCATCGATGGTGCCAACAAGGTGCAGCAGTTCTTCGGCATTACCCTGCCTCTGCTGGCTCCCACCACCGTGTTCCTGCTGGTTACCACCTTCCTGTCTTCCATGAAGGTCTTCCAGTCTGTGGATATTCTGACCAGCGGCGGCCCCGCCCGTTCCACAGAAGTGTTCGTCTACCTGATCTACCGCTACGCAATGGTGGACTTCCGTATGGACAGAGCTGCTACCTCCGCGGTTATGTTCTTTGTTATCCTGCTGGTAATCACTATGGCTACCATGAAGGTATCGGATAACAATGTGAACTATGATTCCTAAAAAAGGAGTGGAATGCTATGCCTAAAAATACGCTGCACAATTATCACAAGAGACACTCCGTAGGGTATCATATTCAAACCATCGTTGTTGTCCTCATTACCCTGGTCATGTTCTTCCCCCTGTACTGGATGATCGCCACCTCTTTGAAATCCGCAGAGGAATCCCAGCTGATCATCCCCACCATGTACCCTCACGAGTTCCATCCTGAGAACTACCTGAACGTGCTGACCCGGGCAAACTTCTCCAAGTATTACCTGAATACCATCATCATGACTGCCGGCATTATGATCCTGCAGATCGGTCTGGGTACTCTGGCCGCTTACGGCTTTGCCTTCGGCAAGTATCCCTTCCGGAATCTGACCTTCTACATCGTGCTGGGCGCTATGATGATCCCCATTCAGGTCACCTTCATTCCCATCTACATCATGTGTGCCAACTGGGGTCTGGCAGATACCTTCCTGGGTCTGATTTTGCCGGAGGCGGTTTCCGCATACTATATCTTTATGATGCGTAACTCCTTCCTGGCGGTTGACCAGAGCTATGTGGACGCTGGCTATATGGATGGCCTGGGACGGCTGGGCGTTATCTGGAACGTGCTGCTGCCCATGTGTAAGTCCACCCTGTTTACCGTTCTGCTGGTTACCTTCTCCAATGGCTGGAATGCCTACTTCTGGCCGAAGATCATCGCCAGCAATGAGCCTCGCCGTGTTCTGACCATTGGCCTGGCTTACCTGAAGAACACCTTTGCCGGTCAGGCTGTTGCCAACCAGCATGAGATCATGGCCGGTGCCGTTCTGGCAGTTCTGCCTCTGGTGATCCTGTTCATGTGCTTCCAGAAGTACATGATGACCGGTTACTCCAAGGCTGCAATGAAGTAAGCTGTCCCTGCTCGGAACGGAAAAACAATACAATTTTTGGGGGCGGCCGTAGCCACTGTTTCAGTGACGGCCGCCCCTGTCCTGTTTTTATGGGAACACAGAAAGGATGCAAGATTATGGAATTCATCTCCAAATCTGATCGGCAGTTCAAGGCCAATCTCCATGCCCATACCACTTTGTCCGATGGCAAGCTGACCCCGGAACAGAGTGTGCAGGCTTACAAGGAAAAAGGTTACCGGATTTTGGCGCTGACGGATCATGAGGCCCCCTATCAGCACAATGAGTTTACCACCGAGGATTTCCTTATGCTCACCGCCTACGAGGCATATATCCGTCCCTCTCCCCTGTGCGAGCTGGATCGTTTCGGGCCGGAGATTCACATGAATCTCTTTGCCAAGGATCCCAATAACCTGACCTACATCGCCTACGATCCGAATTTCTGCAAGTACCTGCCTGAAGAGTATGCGTCCGCCCTGCCCAAGTCCTGGGATCTGGGAGGCCGCCGGTACAACCAGGAATATATCCAGGAGTTTATCAACTGTGCCAGGGAAAACGGATACCTGGTCAGCTATAACCATCCTGTCTGGTCTATGGCAGACCAGGTGGATATTCTGGATCTGGATGGTATTTTCAGCCTGGAAGTGTACAATACCGGCAGCATGAAAATCAGTGGCTACGAGGAGAATATGGCGCTTTACGATGCCCTGCTCCGCCGGGGAAAGTTCTGGTATCTGCATGGTGCGGACGATAACCACAATACGGTGCCCCTGGATGACTTTATGAGCGATTCTTTCGGTGCCTGGACGATGGTCATTGCCCCGGAACTTACCTATCAGGGCGTAATGCGGGCGCTGGAGGCGGGTAAATTCTATGCCACCACCGGGCCGGAAATCCGCAGCCTTTCCATCCGGGACGGTGTGGCAGAGCTGGAGTGTTCCGATGCCGTACGGGTGACCATGCACATGAGCCCCAAATTCGCCCAAAATGTGTGGGATCCCCAAGGAAAATGCCTGAACAGCGCTACCTTCCAAATCCCGGAAGAGGCGCCCTATGTGTACTTCACTGTGGAGGATGCCCAGGGACATAAGGCGCATACCCATGCATTCAGCCGGGAAGAATTTTCCCGGTAAGTGCCGAAGCAAAAGGAGACAATAAATTGAAACGTCTGATTTGTATAACCCTTGCCTGTCTGCTCCTGCTGTGTGGCTGCAGTGGCAATGCCGGGCAGCACGCCACCGAGGTTGCGGAAGAAACGACGACGGCCCCGGAGGAAACAGTGGATCCTACCGCCCTGCGGCTGACCCAGGAAAGCAATGTCCGAAAGGCAAGCTATGAAGGAAAAGCTGCTTACGAGGATTTCCTGGCCAAGGCGGAGAAGCTGTTTCTTATCCCCGGTCTGAAGCAGGTGCTTACCCCCCAGGGCATCGCCACCTGCCCCACAACCGGCAGAACCTATATTTCCGCCTATAGTGTAGATGGTGTACCCTCCGTTATCATGGTTCTGGAAGCGCAGACCAACACTTTGGTTGCGGAATACTACCTCTACCATCCGGATGGCACACCCTTCACCAGCCATGTAGGCGGTGTTGCTGTCACCCAGAGCCACATGTATCTTTCCGCGGCGCTGGACAATGACGGCAGCTATCAGATTGCGGCCATCCCCATGGAGGAGCTTCCCGGGGAGGGTGCCCACGATATAACTGTGGAGCAGACCATTCCCATGGCTATGTCCCCCTCTATGCTGAATTATTCCGGCGGCTACCTGTGGGTGGGTAATTTCTATCATCCCAATGCCAAATATGAGCTTTCTCCCAACATGCCCTATACCACCCCGGCGGAGGATGGCAGCGAATACGGCTGCTATATCCTGGGCTTCGATATGTCCCAGGGGCATCAGCGGCTGCTCAGCGGGGAGAACTATCCTATCCCGGATGTGATTCTGGCAGCACCGAACCGGATTCAGGGCGTCACCCTGGCCGGGGAAAACAAGGTGGTGCTCAGCCAGTCCTATGGCAGAGCCAACGATGCCACCCTGCTGGTCTATTCCCTGGATCTTACTGCCCAACCGGATCTGGAACTGACGCTGGATGGTCAAAGCATCCCTGCCTTCCTGCTCGATGGCAAGCGCCAGGTGGAGAGTGTGAATTCCATTCCCATGTCCGAAGGCCTGACCACCGCCCCGGATGGCAGAGTACTGGTGCTGTATGAGTCCGGTGCCATCCGCTACGAGGACGGCAAGCACCGCACCAGCTACACCTGGGCGCTGACAGTAGAGTAAAGCAGGGGAGCCACACCCGTGTAAACAAAACGATAGGAAACCGATGCAAAGCTCGCTTGCATCGGTTTCCTGCTTTCTGGGAGTTTTCTGCTGCCGGACAGCGGGGTGGGAAGCGGAAAAATGGCGGGAATGCTGTATGCGCTCTATAGAGAAGCTGACCGGAATGGAATCATCCCCGGGAAACTTTCGCCTGCGGGCAACATTCCGCTTGTAAAATAGACATGCTTGTGCTATCATAACATGTGGAAAAAGTCCGGTGGCAGTGCTCTGCTGCCAATCCGGCAGCCGTAAGCAGACGAAGCCGCCCGGTACGGCCGGGCAGCGGTTTTCAGGAAAACAGGAGGAAAGAAATATGAGTGACGTTCGTCCCGAGTCCATGGCACGCATCACCAATTTGGAGCTTGCCAATGCGTTTATTGAAGAACAGGTTGCCGCCGTCC
Source organism: uncultured Oscillospiraceae bacterium (assembly GCA_964501115.1). GTDB lineage: Bacteria > Bacillota > Clostridia > Oscillospirales > Oscillospiraceae > Faecousia. The sequence continues at coordinate 4,511 of CAZCRO010000040.1, read as the reverse complement.
GTGCCCAGGTGGGGGACAAGAAGGTGCTGCTGGCACTGTCCGGCGGTGTGGACTCTTCTGTTGTGGCAGCTTTGCTGATCAAGGCAATCGGCAAGCAGCTGGTTTGCGTCCATGTAAACCATGGCCTGATGCGCAAGGGTGAGAGTGAGCAGGTAATCGAAGTGTTCCGGAATCAGCTGGATGCAAATCTCATCTACGTGGATGCAACCGACCGCTTCCTGGATCTGCTGGCCGGCGTGGCAGAGCCGGAGAAGAAGCGCAAGATTATCGGCGCGGAGTTTATCAAGGTATTTGATGAAGAGGCTTCCAAACTGGAAGGCATCGATTTCCTGGCCCAGGGCACCATTTATCCGGACATCCTGGAGTCCCACGGTGTGAAGGCACACCACAATGTCGGTGGCCTGCCCGAGGATATGAAGATGGAGCTGGTTGAGCCTGTTAAGCTGCTGTATAAGGACGAGGTGCGTGTAGTGGGCGAAGCCCTGGGTCTGCCCCATGGCATGGTCTACCGTCAGCCCTTCCCCGGCCCCGGTCTGGGTGTAAGATGCCTGGGTGCCATCACCCGGGATCGGCTCCACGCCCTGCGGGAGGCCGATGCCATCCTGCGTGAGGAGTTCGATAAGAACGGCCTGGCCGGTAAGGTCTGGCAGTACTTCATCGCCGTTCCGGATTTCAAGAGCGTAGGCGTGCGGGATAATAAGCGCTACGAAGGCTGGCCCGCCATCATCCGCGCCGTAAACACCACCGACGCCATGACCGCAACCATCGAAGAAATCCCCTACTCCCTGCTCCACCACATCACCGACCGCATCACCAAAGAAGTGGAAGGCATCAACCGAGTAGTCCTGGACCTGACCCCCAAGCCCATCGGAACGATTGAGTGGGAATAACCTGATTTAGCTTCTAAAATCCCGAAAAGTGTTGCAAATCCAGCACTTTTCGGGATTTGCTTTTTTGTGTGGCTACAAAATGGCTACATTCGCTGATTTTTTGTAGCCATCAGCTCTCGGCGTCCAGGCTATCGAGCTGCATGGCTACTTCTGCTTGTTTGTTGGGGTAAAGATGGCTGTAGGTTTCCATGGTGGTCTGTACACGTTCATGACCCAGACGCTCGGCCAGAAGCAGCGGCGTGCATCCCATTTCAACCAGCAGGCTGGCGTGGCTATGACGAATGTCGTGCACCCGAATCTTTTTAACGCCTGTTGCCTTACATCCATTGTCCAGTGCGTGGTTGACAATATTCTTGGTGTAGGGAAAGATCCGGTCATCCGGTTTCAAATCATACCACTGTTCCATATACTTTTTCAGACAGTTTACCAAAAGCTTTGGAATATGCACCACACGGTTACTCTTGGGCGTTTTAGGCGTGGTGATCATTTCCTTGCCGTTAACGATCTGGAAATTCTTATTGATCCGTATGGTAGCCTTTTCCAAATCGATATCCGCCGGAGTCAATGCCAGCATTTCCCCTTCCCGGATGCCTGTATAGTACAGCGTCATGAACATGGCGTAGTACTTGGGCTTGTCCTCGAAGTATTTGATAAAGATATTGAACTCATCCCTTGTCCAGAACTGCATCTCTTCCGCATTCTTTTTACCCATACCCCCTGCCTTATGGCAAGGATTTTCTTTTAACCCATAATACTTCACAGCATAATTAAAAATGGCCGTGATTTGGTTGTTTATGGTTTTCAGATAGGTTTCCGAATAGGGATTTCCATTTTCGTCCCGGTAGCTGGTCAACTCATTCTGCCAACGGCGAATATCTGTGGGTTTAATGTCATTGAGGGGCATCTTGCCAAAATACGGCACTATTTTCAAGTCGATCAGGAATCGCTTGTTAGCAACCGTACTGGCTTTCAGACGTTTTTCCATATCCGCCATGTAGATTTCTATGAAATCCCGGAATGTCATGCCCAAACTGCCATTGATCTGATTCAGAAATTCCTTTTCCCATTCCAAGGCTTCTTTCTTCGTGGAGAAGCCTCTTTTCTTTTTATGGTGTTCTTCGCCCTTCCAGTCTTTGACCCGAAGCTGAGACATCCATTTACCTGTTTTCTTATCTTTGCTTACAGACATAGAATCTCCTTTCTGCTGTCTATCCCCTTAGTCCTCTCCTTCCTGTTTGGCAAATTCCGCTTCCAAATACGCATTTCTCCGCTTGATCCGCTCCAAACGGTCTAATTGTTCTGTCTCCTTATTAGTTGTGACAGGATTGGCTGCATAATAGGCCAGCGTTTCTTCCTGCCATTTTACATAGTCTTCATGGTCATGGTAGTAACTGCGGACAGTATCCCGTTCCTGCTCCCAGTTTTCCAAGAACAGGCACATATCCGCATTGTGATCTGCTGCCATATTCTTGCCGTTGAACGTAATGGAGCAAGCCCATCCATCATGCCGGGGTGGCCGTTTCACATCAATTTGAAAATCCAGTTCTGAGATTTCATCCATCTTGAAGAGAAATGCCATAATATCAGCCAGATTGCGAATGGGTTCTCTGTCTGTTTCATAGCCCAGAATGAAAGTGGGCGTAGTATCCAACAGCTTTGCCAGTTGATTGACGATAGCAATGGACACCTCGATTTCTCCAGTTTCATATTTCTGGACTGTCCGCAGAGATTTCCCAAGCAAGTTTGCCAGTTCCTGTTGATTCAATCCCTGCCGCTTGCGCAGCGTCTTGATTCGCTGCCCAATTGCGGAATAGTCGAATACATCCATGTTTGATTCACCTCATGCACATTGTATCATAACGTTTTACGAATTGCAAGTGCGTTTTTGCTATCCGTTGCACTTGACAAATGCACAAACCATGCGTATAATAAAAAACGTATCCAAAGTGCGCATTTTGACAAGGAGGCAAAAATCACCGCACAAAAGGTTCGTAACAATTCATCAGAATATCAGGAGGTACAATGAAAGCACAATTTATCACAGCAGCGGAGGTCGCTCAGATTATGGGAGTCAGCCGCACCAAAGCCTATCAAATCGTCCGGGACATGAACAACGAGTTAAAAGACATGGGGTATCTGACCATCAACGGAAAGTGTCCCCTCCGGTACTTTCAGCAGAAGTTCTACGGACTCGAACTTGGAGGTGATTCCGCTTGATGGAATGCAAAGAAAAAACGACTGTTCCGGTTCCGTCTGTTGGCGCAGACGGGGAACAGCCGATCTTCAAAAACACTACTGGCATTATAGCAACAGATCCCGGCGAAATCAATCCCCAATTTTCTGAGATAGAAGATGATTTTGCAGAAATTCAACGGCGTATCGAGCGAATGAATGACCCCAGCTATCTTAACGCCATCACCATGACCGAACTTTTTAACACGGTCTATCAGGATGCAGAACCGATCGTAGACAAGCTTCTTTACCCCGGCCTGTATATCTTCGCCGGGGCACCTAAGAAGGGAAAATCCTTCGCAATGCTTCAAATCGCCTATCAAATCTGTACCGGCGCTCCCCTATGGGAGTGCGAGGTACGGAAAGGCCCCTGCTTGTATTTGGCACTTGAAGATAGGTTTTCCCGATTACAACATCGTTTATACCAGATGTACGGTACGAATCCCACTGACAACCTGTATTTGGCCGTATTGGCAAAGCAAATCGGCGAAGGACTGGAACAGCAGATCGAAGGATTTGTCCGGGAACATCCGGGGACGAAGCTGGTTATTATCGATACGCTTCAAAAAGTCCGGTCTGGAAAAAGCGGAAGCAGAAATGAATATGCCGCTGATTATGAGGCCATGGCTCCTCTGAAGCAGTTGGCCGACCAACTGAGCATCTGCATCATGCTGGTGCATCACACCCGAAAAATGGATTCGGACGATCCCTTTGAAACGGTATCCGGCACCAATGGCTTACACGGCAGTGTAGATGGGACTTTCCTGTTCAAGCGAACGCGTACAGATGGAAAGACAACTGCCACCATCGATGTCACTGGGCGAGATGTGGCAGAGCAGCGGATGTTCATGGCCAGAGACGAGCAGACCATGCTTTGGACTTTGGATCACAGAGACACAGAATTTTGGGACGAGCCTCGTGATCAAACTTTGGAAGCCGTAGACGCCTTCCTCTCGCCGGAGCAACCGGAGTGGAGCGGCACAGCCACTGCACTGGCGGAGGCTCTGGGTGTGGATATGAAGCCGAATGCTCTAAGCATGAAGCTGAATGTCAACGCCTCCCGGCTGCATTCGGATTACGGAATCCGTTATCAATGCAGCCGAAGTCACGCTGGCCGGAGTATCCGCTTGCAGCGGATCACGAAGGAAGCGTGACGATGGGTGACAGCCGTGACGGTGTGACGATAGAGCAAAGCTCCTGTGACGGTAAAATTTCTTACCGTCACGCCGTCACGACCGTCACGGGTCGTCACCCGTTTTCAGAGGGTCACGGGACCCATTTTGAAAGGGTTCCTGTGCGGGGCGTTGTCCGCAGACAACGGGGCAGCGCCCCTCCCCCCTCGGAGAGCCCACGATACTTTGCAGCCTGTGGATGAAAGTATCATAGTGG
>CAZCRO010000039.1:0-21646 GCA_964501115.1 uncultured Oscillospiraceae bacterium | reverse complement strand
CTCGAGGCCTCTTGAACCCCATTCAAGCGCGATACCAAACTTCGCCACACCCGGAAATATTTGCGCTGTTCCCTGACAGCTTGGATATTATAACATATATTTCAAAAAAAGCAAGTCTTTTTTTCCTTTTTTTAAAGTTTTTTATTTTAGGACAAATTTCCTTCCATTTTGCCGATTGAGGGGGGGGAAATTTGTCCTAAAACTGCACTAATATTCTGCTGATGTGTTATCTTTCAGAGTGGGGCTTTTCTGGATTTATCCTTGCACGCACCCAAGCACAGACCCAGGCCGCTTCCAAGTACCATACCCATGGCAATATTCCCCCATGCGACACCCAAACTCATGCCCATGCTCATACCAAGCAGCATATAAATGGACATCCAGCGCATCTCCGGTTTTTCCCGACGAAAGCGAGGTCCTTCCTCCCCTTCTCCGACGGGCAGGAAGCCATGCTTTTTCAGAAGGTTCTGAGAGACCAGGTTATCCGCCACAGTTTCAGCTTCCACCGTGCGCACCCCCTCCTGGGTAAACGCCCAATCCAGCATAGCCGTCAGCGCCTCTGACATATAACCCCGATTGCGGAAAGATGGTTCTGTTGTATAACCAATTTCTACCATTCCGTTTTGAGGCGCACCTTTAAAGCCGATGTCCCCCACAAATTGGCCGTCCTCCCTGGACAGCATTTCCCAGGGCGTATTCCAGAGAAAATCCCCTTTTTCCGCTTTTTCCAGCATTTCCGTATATTCCCGTTTTGTTTCAGTATCCGGGATACGGTGGATTTTCTGCCGGAGCACCCGCAAAGGCATCGGCTTCAAAATAAGCCGCTTTGTTTTCAGGACAACATCATTCATCTGATTCACCCAATTCCTTTAAAAACGGTTCAAACCGCAGGCCATAGCTATGGGCAGGCTGATCCGCAGTAGCCTGGGCACACCGCGCCGTGAAGCGGGCAGCAAACGCAGCGGCCTGCTCTATACGCTTCCCTTTCATCAGGCCGCCGGTAAAGCAGGCAGCAAACAGATCCCCCGTCCCAGAATAGCTGCCGGGTGCTTTTGCGTGACGAAAAAACTGAATATCTTCTCCCTGCTTTATGGCAATGCCGGTGGTACCCTGTTCCGCAATCACACCGGTAAGCACCACCGTCTTCTGGGGAAGGCGCTTGAGCAACGCCCTGACAGATTCCTCCGACACATCTTCCGGGCAGGGAACTCCAGCCAGAATAGCCGCTTCCGTGAGATTAGGAAGGAGTATATGGGCCTTTTTCGCAAGACTTCCTATCTTTCCGGCATACTCAGGCGTAAGTCCCCGGTAGAGACGACCATGATCTGCCATAGCGGGATCCACAATAAAGATCCCGCCAGGTGCCAAAAAACGCTCCAACTCCGCCAACTGGTCAATATCAGCCTCTGCTCCCAGGTACCCTACCAGGATGGCATCAAAAGTGATTCCCTGCTGCTGCCAATGCGCAAGAATTCGGGGCAGACTCTGGGTCAGATGCAGCACGTAAGGATCTCCCAGTCCGCCGGTATGGGTAGACAGCAATGCCGTCGGCAGCAAACAGACTTCATGCCCCCAGGCAGAAAGCACCGGGTGCGCTACCAGGGCAGAACACTGCCCCAGACAGGAAAGATCCTGAACGGTTAAAATCCGGCGGTAGCACATATCAGTCCAAAACGTCTATGTCCAGTCCCAGCTCTCTGGGCAGGAAACGGGGACAAACATTCTCAGAGGTGACAATCACGGAAGCAGCCAGGTGGGTTCCGATCTCGCAGGCTTCCCGCAGGCTCTTGCCATAGGTCAGACCCACGGAAACTCCTGCGCAGAACGCATCACCCGCTCCGGTAGTATCCTTTACCTCAACAGGGCGTGCAGGAACCAAGCCCTTGTCACCATACATATCCGCATATACTGCACCGTGGGAACCCATGGTAACAATCAGACGGGGAATCTGTGCCTGAATCACCTTTTCAGATACAATATCCACCATTTCTTCCGCTGTCTTATCGGAATAATCCGTGCAGAAGAGGATACCTGCCTCCTGCTTATTGCACACAAAGGCTGCCATCTGCTTCAGGAAATCCCGGCGCTCCAAGCCGATGCTCATATTGGCTACGACACCAAAGACCGGCTTATTGTACTTTTGTGCCAGTGTAATGGCCTTCTTGACAATTGCCTTGTCCACGTCAAACTCGATCACCACACTGTCACAATTGGCAAAGATTTCCTCGGCATTGTTTTCCAGTATATCCAGGATCGGCATCAGGTTGGGGCGCTGGGAAATGGAAGCAACCACATCTCCGTCATTATCAAACACAGCAAGCCAGGTACCCATTCCATTGGGGATCTGGCGAATAAACTTGGTATTCACCTTATGACTGGCCAGTCGACGAAGGACATCGGAACCCGTTGCCGTATCGTCCACCAAGCTGACATAAGTGGGGCGAAGCTCACAGTTGGCAATATCTTCCGTAACATTCCGGCTGACACCGCCGTAAATCTGCTCTACCCGGCCGGCATTGCGCCCGGCAGGAATAAAATTGGACTCGGGGTACCCTTTAATGTCCACAAAAACCGCACCGATTACTACAATTCCCATAATTCTCTTTTTCCTTTCGTAGGCCTTCCGCCATCGGGGAAGCCTGTGAAGTTTTGTATGCGCTGTATAGTCCTATTATACATTACATTTTAAAATTTGCAATCCTTTCTGCATGGGTAAAAATTCACAATACGTTTTTCCTTTCCGGTGGACAAAACGACCCGGATGTGGTATATTTAGAAAATATACTGAGTAAGTATGTCTATTCCCCAATTTTTCGAGAAAGGATTCAGAAAATGGGTAAACTGATTGTTATAGAAGGAACGGATGGATCCGGTAAGTCCACCCAATTCCGCCACTTGACCCAGCGTCTGGAAAGAGAGGCCACCCCCTTCCGGAAACTGGTTTTCCCCCAGTATTCCGAGCCAAGCTCTGCCTTGATCCGCATGTATCTTGGCGGAGAATTCGGCCAGCATCCGGAGGATGTAAATGCCTATGCCGCTTCCACTTTTTACGCTGTAGACAGGTACGCTTCCTATAAAAAGGTTTGGGGGCAGTGGTACGCCCAGGGCGGACTTGTAGTATCTGACCGCTACACCACCTCCAATGCCGTACACCAGGCTTCCAAAGAACCGGAAGAACGGCAGGAAGCATTTCTGAAATGGCTGTATGAACTGGAATATGACCACATGGGACTGCCAAAACCGGATCTGGTGCTGTATTTGGATGTGCCTACGGATTTTACGGAAATGCTGCTGCGCTCCCGGGAAGCCAGTACCGGTACCCATGCCGACATACACGAGGCAGACACTGCCTACCTTTGTGCCAGCCGGAAAATGGGCCGCCGTGCCGCAGAATACTACGGCTGGAAAATCATTTCCTGTGTACGCGACGGCGTCCTGCGCAGTCAGGAAGACATTCATGAAGAAATCTATCGTTATGTTCGTGCCTGTTTGGAGGATTGATGAAAATGGTATATGTATTGTTGGGAACTGGATTTGAAGAAGTGGAGGCCATCGCCCCTATTGATCTGCTACGTCGGGCAGGAATCCATGTAAAAACCGTGGGCATCACCGGAAAGACTGTACTGGGAAGCCATGAGATTCCGGTAACTGCGGACATATTGCCGGAGGAAATGGATCTGGATGCCATGGATATGATCGTTCTTCCTGGCGGACTGGGCGGGGTTGCCAGTGCCAGAGCCAGCAAAAGCGCCCTGGATGCCCTGCGCTACGGATGGGAACACGGAAAATTTGTGGCCGCAATTTGCGCAGGCCCCACAGTACTTGCAGATCTGAACATCACCGACGGCAAGAATGCCACCTGTTATCCCGGCTGTGAGAGCCAGATGGGTTACGCCAAAATGACAGAAAATGCCGCCGTCATTCGGGATGGCCGTCTGATTACCGGCACATCCGCCGGATGCGCCATTCCCTTTGCGCTGGAGCTGATTTCCGCCCTGAAGGGTAAGGACGCAGCAGAGCAGATTGCCCAGCAGATTGTGATCCGATAAGGAAAGGAATAACTATGAACGATACACCCCAAAAAGAGACGCCTCTATCCCCGGATATTTCCCGGGAACCTGTAGCGGCGCCCCAGGAACCGCTTCCCACCGAAGAGGCTCAGCCCCAGTGGATCAGCTTTGATACCCCCGCAGCCCCCCGGCAGGAGACAGAGGAAACCGACATGGCCGCTCCGGAAGAAACGCCCGCCCCAATACTCTCCGACGACCCGGAGCAACACGCAGAAAGTATTTCTCCAGAAGAAACTTCTCCCGTCCCGGAGGATGATGTAAACGATGTAAGCGTGGATTTGTCTGACTTTGATTTTTCTCTGCCGGAAATGCCCATGGTAGATGCCCCGGAGGATGCACCCTCTCCCGCACCAGAGGATGTGCTGTCCTTTTTGGATGACGCCGCCTATCAGGAAGAACCGGAAATTCCGGAAGAACCGCTGACAGAGGATGACCAGGACTTCCAGGAACTTTTCCAGGCGGAAGCCCCCGCAGAAGAAAAAGAGATTCCCCAGCACCCGCATCCCGCCAAAAAGGGCCGCCCCAGGAACAAAACAGGAGAAGGGTTTATGGGCATTCCAAACATTCTTGTTACCATTGTTTGGATCGCCATCACGCTGGCCATCGGTCTGACTCTAGGGCGGATGGCCTGGGTATGTGCCGCGGACGTACTGGCCTTTGGCCGGGAAGATAAACAAGTAACCGTAACCATCTCCTCTTCGGATACCATAGATGACATTGCGGAAAAACTCCAAACCGCCGGACTGATCCGCTACAAAGAGCTTTTCAAGCTGTATGCCAGCTTTGCTGTAGACGATGGAGAGATTCAGGCCGGTATCTGGGATCTGAACACCCTGTACGATTATCACGCCCTTGTCAATATGATGTCCCCCAGCTCTCAGCGGAGCGTTGTTACCATTATGATTCCGGAAGGCTCCAGTTGCCGCCAGGTTTTTGAATTGCTGCAGGAAAAGCGTGTCTGCACCATAGAAAGTCTGGAAAGTTACGCCGCAACAGGAGAACTCGGAGAATACTGGTTCCTGGAAAATCTGGAGCGGGGTGACAAATATTGCCTGGAGGGCTACCTGTTCCCGGATACCTATGAGTTCTACACCAACGACAGCCCGGAGAACGTACTGGGCAAAATGCTGAAGAACTTCGATAACCGTGTAAACGAAGATGTCCGTGGCAAGCTTACTGCCCTGAATGAAACCATCAGCGCAATGATGCGCAAAGATGGGCGCAACCAGGAATATATAGACAGCCATCAGTTCACCATGGCAGATATTATCACCGTTGCTTCTCTGATTGAGAAAGAAACCGCCAGCGCTCAGGAAGGTTACACGGTTTCCAGCGTTATCTACAATCGTCTGTTTGCCTGGAACGGCACCCCGGCGTACCTGAACATTGATGCCGCCGTGATCTATGGTCTGGACGGAAAATCTGACCTGACGGCAGAAGATCTGCAAACCGACACACCCTATAACACTTATCTGCACACCGGCCTGACTCCGGGCCCCATCACCAACCCCGGCCTGAACAGCATTCTGGCCGCTCTGGAGCCGGAAAATACCAGCTACTACTACTATGTGCTGGATCCCACCACCGGTGTACACCACTTCTCTAAGACGCTGGACGAGCACGAAGCTTTCCGCGCCGCACTGCGAGGATAAAAATGAAGAAAATAGAATTACTCTCCCCTGCCGGAGACATGGAACAGCTGAAAATGTCCATCCTGTATGGTGCAGACGCTGTATACCTGGCAGGCACGAGCTTTGGCATGCGCTCCTTTGCGGGGAATTTTTCCCCGGTGGAGTTGCCGAAAGCTGTACAATTCGCCCATCAAAACGGCGTAAAGGTTCATGTAACCGTCAATACCATGCCCAGAAATGACGAGGTGGTACACCTTCCGGAATACCTGCAGCAGCTGGATGCCGCAGGAGTGGATGCCCTGATTTTGGCTGACCTGGGTGCCTTTACCCTGGCCGGGAAATACGCACCCAACTGCCAGAGACACATTTCCACACAGCAGTCCATCGCCAATTATGAATGCGCCCAAGCCTGGTATGACCTGGGCGCCAGCCGGGTAGTTCTGGCACGGGAGTTGAGCCTGGAAGAAATTTCCACCATCCGAGCCAAAGTCTCCCCCGAGCTGGAAATAGAAACCTTTGGCCACGGTGCTATGTGTGTCAGCTACTCCGGGCGCTGCCTGCTGAGCAACTACATGACCGGCCGGGATTCCAACCGGGGAGCCTGTGCGCAACCCTGCCGCTATCAGTACGCCCTGATGGAAGAAAAGCGCCCGGGAGAATACTTCCCTGTATTTGAAGATGAAAAGGGTACTTACATCATGAACTCCCGGGATATGTGCATGATCGATCACCTGGACGACCTGACCCAGGCAGGTGTAGACTGCATCAAGCTGGAAGGTCGGGCCAAATCCCCCTATTATGCAGCGATCGTCACCGGTGCTTACCGCCACTGCATTGATAATGTCTCCCAGGGACTTCCCCTGGATCCTGTATGGCGGGACGAGGTGGAGCATATTTCCCACCGGATCTACTCCACCGGATTCTACTATGGTCAGCCTGGACAATACACAGAGAATTCCCGGTATATCCGCCAGTGGCAAATTGTTGCCATGATAGAAAGCTGCGATGAAAACGGATTGGCCAAGTGCTCCCTGCGGAACAAATTCCGTCAGGGGGACGCGTTGGAATGCGTCGGCCCGGATAGCCGTCCCTTTGCCCTGACCGCAGGTGCCATGGCAACTATGGAGGGCGAAGCTCTGACAGAGCCCAGAACTCCTCAGATGGAATTCACCATGCAGCTGCCCAAGCAGGTTCCTGCCTGCTCTATTCTGCGAAGAAGCGTGGATCTGTCCGCAAAATAATTTCATACGTGCAAAAAAGTGGCTGTCTCATGTGAGATAGCCACTTTTCAGTTCGTGCCTTTAGGCTTTGAAAAAACGCCAACTCTTCGCATATTGCGCCCAAAAGGCGGTCAGGTTTTGGCAAAGCATATCAGAAAAATATGACAAAATCTACCGTCTATACAATAACCGCCCGAACATTTTGTCCGGGCGGTCTCGGTATCAATCGTAAAACGGTTCAAACTTCACGAAGACATCAACAGAGAAAATCATTCGCTCCTTTGACCGCTTTATTTTATTCGGCAGATGGGTTACTTTGCCACAAAGCCCACTTTCTTGTAAACCTTACGCAGAGTCTTTTCCGCCACATAGCTTGCCTTCTGAGCACCATCCCGGTAGACCTGTTCCAGATAGGCCTTGTCCTTCATGATGCGGCTGGCTTCCTCCCGGATGGGACGCAGCGTTTCCACAACTGCTTCGCCTACAGCGGGCTTGAACTTGCCATACCCCTGGCCGGCAAACTCGGTTTCGATTTCGGCATAGGTTTTCCCGGTGACCGCTGCATAGATGGTCATCAGGTTGGCTACACCGGGCTTGTTCTCCTTATCATAGCGGACACAGTTTTCCGTATCAGAGTCTGTAATCGCACGCTTGAACTGCTTCATAATCACACTGGGATCGTCCATCAGCAGCACACGGCCGGTATCTTCATTTTCAGACTTGGACATTTTGGCCGTAGGATTGGTCAGGCTCATAATTCTGGCGCCTACTTTGGGCACATAAGGCTCGGGAATCTTGAATACATCCCCGTAAATGCCATTGAACCGCCGGGCAATGGTGTGGCACAGCTCTACATGCTGCTTCTGGTCTTCACCAACAGGCACCAAATCCGGCTGATAGAGCAGAATATCACCAGCCATCAGGCTGGGATACGTAAACAGGCCGCCGTTGATATTATCGGCATTCTTTGCGGACTTATCCTTAAACTGGGTCATCCGGCTCAGTTCACCGAACATGGAATAGCAGTCCAGAACCCAGCCAAGCTCCGCATGCTGGTGTACATGGCTCTGAATAAACAGGGTGTTCTTCTCCGGATCCAGGCCGCAGGCAATATACTGCGCCAGCTGCTCCAGGGTACGGCGGCGCAGATCCGCCGGGTTCTGCCGCACGGTAATGGCATGCAAGTCTGCCATAAAATAATAGCAGTCGAACTCATCAGCACGTTCTGCCCAGTTCTTTACAGCCCCGAGGTAAGAGCCCAAGGTCAAATCTCCGGAGGGCTTAATGCCGGAGAGCATTCTCTTTTTGGGAGTTTCCATAATTTCAGACATAATAACGCTTCCTTTTTCCTCTTGATTTTCTTATTTTAGCATAGCTCCCCCGGTTACGCAAGGGAATAATTTGTATTCCGGCCCGAAGGCCAACGCTTTATACGCAAAAAATTCATATTTTCTCCTGATAGGTTCAAAAAAAAACGGCGCAGGCTCCAAATTCCTGCACCGCAGCACACTGTCCTTCCTTGCTTTGCCGGAAAGAAGGGCGCAAACATGCAGGCCCGTTTCCTTGCCACCAAAAAGCAGAAACGAACCGGGATACGAGCTTATCCTGCCGCACCATGCCGCGCATTGCCTGTTCCTCCGGAAGTTTTTCTCTATGGTAGCACCGTTATCCGGGAAAGTCAAGGTTTTTTATCCCGCGGGAATTGATTTATATGGTGGATTGTGGTATACTTTACAGTGATTTTTTATGCAATACTTTATCCTAATATAAAAGAGGTTTGAACTATGGATTATCAAGCATTGGCTGAGCTTTTGTTTCCCGATGTGACCACCACCTGTGATGAGCTGGAGGCACGTTTCCCTGCACGGAACCTGCCGGAAGGGGCCGTTGTTACCCGTATGGCTCCCTCTCCCACCGGATTTGTCCACTTGGGCAACCTGGTACAGGGCATGATTTCTGAACGCATGGCGCACCGCTCCAACGGTGTACTGTTTCTGCGGGTAGAAGATACGGATGCCAAGCGGGAAGTTCCCGGCGCAGTGGAGGTTCTGATTGAGTCTCTGAAGCATTACAACATCCACTTCGACGAAGGCGCTACCATCGATGGTGACAATGGACTGTATGGCCCCTATCGTCAGCGCCAGAGAGCAGACATTTACCATGTGTATGCCAAGAAGCTGGTAGCAGAAGGCAAGGCCTATCCCTGCTTCTGCACCGAGGAAGAACTGGCTGCCATGCATGAAAAGCAGGAGGCTACCAAGGATAACTTCGGCTACTGGGGTCCCTACGCCATCTGGCGTGACCGGAGCATGGAAGAAATTCATGCAGAGCTGGCTGCCGGCCATCCCTGGGTACTGCGCTTCCGCTCCACCGGTTCTATTGAACACCAGTTCAAGTTTGACGACCTGGTGAAGGGCAAGCTGACCATCACCGAAAACAACATCGACCATGTTCTGCTGAAATCCGACGGCATTCCCACCTACCATTTTGCCCACGCAGTGGACGATCATCTGATGCGCACCACCCACGTCGTACGCGGCGATGAATGGCTGTCCACCCTGCCCTTCCACATCCAGCTGTTCCAGGCACTGGGCTTCAAGCTTCCCAAGTATGTCCATATCGGACCGCTGATGAAAATGGATGGTAATTCCAAGCGGAAGCTCTCCAAGCGGAAGGATCCGGAGCTGGCACTTACCTACTATAAAGCAGAAGGCTTCTCCACCAGCGCCATGCGGGAATATCTGATGACCGTACTGAACTCCAACTTTGAAGACTGGCGCAGAGCTAACCCCGATGCGGACATTGACACCTTCCCCTTCTCTCCCAAGAAGCTGAACCCCGCCGGCAGCCTGTTTGACTACGCAAAACTCGTAGACGTTTCCAAGAATGTCATCTCCCGTATGGATGCTGAAACGGTATACCAGCAGCTGACCGCCTGGGCACAGGAATTCCAGCCTGATTTTGGCGCAAAGCTGGCTGCAGACCCCCAGTATGCCAAAACCATTCTGGCCATCGGCCGCGGCGGCAAGAAGCCCCGCAAGGATCTGGCTACCTGGAAAGATGCCAAGGATTACATGGGCTTCTTCTACGATGAATATTTGGAGGCTCCGGTATTTGACAAGAAATTCGACAAGGCTACTATTGCCAACGTGCTGAATAAGTTCCTGGAAGGCTTTGATTCCTCCGATGATTCCGGTGTATGGTTTGAAAAGGTAAAGGCCATCACCACAGAGGTGGGCTTTACCACAGACATGAAGGCCTACAAGGCAGACCCCTCTGCTTTCCCCGGCACCGTGGCAGATGTATCCACCTTTATCCGTCTGGCTGTTACCGGAAAGACCAACTCTCCTGACCTGTACACCGTTATGCAAATTCTCGGCAAAGAGCGTACCGAGGCACGGATTCGCCAGGCTATCTGCCAGCTGAACGCATGACACATGTCGCCTATTCCTCCCAAAAATTCGAGGAACGATATACCTACACCGGCCACGATCTGGGATGCACCTGGGCGGAAGAGAAAACAACCTTCCGCCTGTGGGCTCCCCTGGCCAGTGCCGTAGAAATTGCGCTCTATTCCGGCGGAGTTCCCGGCAAACAGGACTGTATTCGTCGCCTGGCTATGGTACCGGGTGAAAGGGGAACCTGGTATGCGGAGGAAACCGGAAACCTCAATGGTCTGTATTACACCTATCTGGTGACTAACCCGGAGGGCACCACCCAAGCCTGTGACCCCTATGCCAAAGCCACAGGGGTAAACGGGCAGCGGGCAATGATCCTGGATATGTGCGCTACTAATCCCGACGGCTGGGATACAGACCGGGACCCCCACTTTGGGCAGCCGATCACGGATGCCGTGCTGTATGAGCTGCATATCCGGGACTTTTCCATGGATCCGGATGGCAATATCCCCCAAAGGGGCACCTACACGGCTCTGACCTGCAAAGGCACCAAAACAACAGGCGGGCATGCCACCGGGCTGGATCATATTGTCGCCCTGGGTGTAACCCATGTGCATCTGATGCCCATATATGACTATGGCTTTACAGACGAGGCAAGTCCTGCCCCGGCATATAACTGGGGATACGACCCGGTGAACTTCAATGTTCCCGAGGGGAGCTATTCCACCGATGCCTTCGACGGGAGCGTGCGGGTCAAAGAACTCAAGGATGCCATTCGGACTCTCCACAAAAATGGCATCAGTGTAGTACTGGATGTGGTATATAACCACGTATGGGACGCAGGCACGTTCTGTTTCAACCGGATCGTCCCTGGATATTTCAGCCGGATTGACGAAAAGGGGCGCTACTCCAATGGATCCTGCTGTGGAAACGATACTGCATCCGAGCGGAGCATGGTACGCAAATACATTGTAGATTCTGTAAACTACTGGGCAGAGGAATACCATATTGACGGATTCCGGTTTGATCTGGTTGGATTGCTGGACACCGAGACCATCCGGCAGATCATGTCCAGCGTTCATCAGCGGCACCCCAACGTACTGTTCTATGGGGAAGGCTGGACCATGGATACGCAACCAACCAAACCAAATGTGCAGCTATGCATACAGGAAAACTCCGGCAGTGTGCCCGGATTTGCATTTTTTAACGATACGCTGCGGGATCTCATGCGTGGTTCTGTTTTTTATCAGGATCAGCCCGGATATGTCGCCGGTGCGCAGAGCGATAAGATGCTGCTGGAACAGTGCTTTCTGGGTATGCCCGGCTGGGCTGCACAGCCGGAACAATGTATAAACTATGTATCCTGCCACGACAACAACACGCTGTTTGACAGGCTGGCACTCACCGCACCCAACACCAGCCGTCAGGAGCGAATTGATATGAACCGGCTGGCCGCAGCCTACACCATACTGAGCCAGGGCACCCCCTTCCTGATGGCCGGTGAAGAATTGCTGCGTACCAAGCCCGGAAAAGACGGCGGCTTTGACGAAAACAGCTACCGCTCCGCAGACAGTGTGAATGCCATAAAATGGGGCAGCCTGGACAACCCGGAAGTGCAGCAGGTTCTTCGCTACTATAAAGGGCTTCTCGCCCTGCGAAAGGCTCACCCGGCACTCCGGCTGCGTACACAGCAGGACGTGTGCAAGGCCGTCTCCTCCATTTCCCTGGATGATGCGCAGGCAGTCGCTTTTTCGGTAAAAGAAAAGGCTGGAACACTGCTGATCGCCTTCCACGCAGGGAGCAAGCCCCTTCGGCTTTCTCTGCCAGGAGGCCATTGGAATATTTTGGTAAACAAATATCAGGCAGGTACCTGTGCTCTTGGCCAGGCTGAGGAGGAAATTCTGTTGCCACCTGTATCGGCAGGTGTACTGTGGCAGCAAACACCCGCAAACGAATAAAAAAACGACACTCGGAAACACTAGCTTCGGGTGATTCCGAGTGAGTAAACAAAAACGAAAATACCGCAAAGATGAGATCTGCCTGAATCCGGAGCAAAGACTTTGCCCGGAGTATGACAGCACCAGCATCAGGCTGCAGCTGTCAGCGCAGAGGGAGAAAATGGGCATTCCCATTGTGGATAACTGTGCCCAGGAACACATGCAATAAAGGCAAAAAAAGAACCAGCGGCTGTCTTTTTCCTCGGAAAGGGCAGCCGCTGGTTTGTAAAAAATAGCTAAGATGCACAAAATAAACTTGACTTTTGCAGTCATTATGACTATAATACTAGTATCAAAAAAGACCTATTGGAGGCGATGTTATGGAAAAGAAAATCATCACGATCAGCAGAGAATTTGGTTCCGGTGGACGCACCATTGGCCATCTGGTGGCTGAGCAGCTGGGAATTCCTTTCTATGACGGCAAACTGGTAGAAGAGATTGCTACCCACTCCGGCTTTGCGCCCAAGTTTGTAGAAGAGCACAGCGAGCATTCCCCAAGCCGCAGCGTATTTTCCTATGCGTTTGCGCCGCAGGGCGTACCCGGTGTGATGAATGGGCTGTCTACCGCAGATTACTTGTGGAACGCTCAGTGCAATGTGATTCTGGATCTTGCGGAAAAAGGGCCCTGTGTAATCGTTGGCCGGAATGCGGACTATATTCTCAAAGATCGCCCCGATGCCCTGCATGTCTTCACCTCTGCTGACCTGGAATTCCGGGCAAAGCGAATTGTAGAGCTGTACGGTGAACGTTCCGACAAGTCCCCGGAGGACCGCCTGAACGACAAAGATAAGCGCCGCCGGGTGAACTATCAGCACTATACAGGCCGTACCTGGGGACAATCCCAGAACTATGATATTTGCCTGCGCACCAGCACCATCGGTATTGAAGAAAGCGCAAAGATCATTGTGGATGCCGTGCTGAAATCCAGAGGATAAATTTTATACTTAAAAACAGTCTGCCGCTCGTGGTTTAAATCACAAGCGGCAGACATTTTTCCATTTTTCGACGATTACACAACAGTGGGTTCCCCTGCAGGGTCTTCAATGTGAATGCTGACGCCGTTTACCTCCACATTTTCATCCGCACAAATCATGATGTATTTCACACCGCCGATGATTCTGGTCTCAATCAGATCGCTTCGGGTGGGATCCACCTTGATGGATACATCCGGGGTTTTGATTTCAAAATGCTTGTTATCAATGATGTTTTTGGGATGCAGATCTGCTTCAAAGCCGAAGGTCTCATCGTAGTCCACACTGAACTTGGCCATATGCGCATCTGATACGCCACAGGAAGCCAGAACTTCCTTTACTTCCTTCTTGGCAATCATCAAAGGCTCCGCAACTTTGCTCTCCTTGTGCAGTTCAATCCGCTGACACAGCTGGTCATGCACCGTCTGTACCACATCCAGGTTGCATTCCTCCCCCAGCGCAGTGGTCAAAAGCGCCTCAAAGCACTTTTTCTGCTCAGCGGCAGGCATGGGAACGGGCGTATTGAACAGTGACTGAATCAATGCATCCTGGCTGGTTTTGGTATCATGGGTATAGTAGAGGGCGTTGTAGATATTGGTTGCCCGATTGTCGAAGGCGGGGAACAAGAATCCCAGCGCAGGTGCCGCGACAGGCTGATTCATAGCGCCATCGTGGAAGACTTTCTCTTCCGGAACATAGTGCAAATTTGCCTTGGTCTGCTTCACCGGACAGATGGCACAGATCAGGTAGGTGTAGGTTTCCTCAGAGGAATCATGCTGCAAGGTATCGTCCTTGGCCTTAAAGGGAACATCATAGCTGTCGCAAGCCAGCAGGATCAGATAGTTTCCCTCCAACGCCACGGAGTCTATGATCTTCTGATAGAAACCAAGCCGCAGCTCCTCGTCCTTCAATGCGGTTTTGCGCAGGTTCATCAGCATTTCATGCTCGGGACTTCCTGCAACCTGACTGGTTTTGAAAGAAATATCAATCAGGTTTTTCCCGTTTGCTCCGGAAAGCACCCGGCGCAACAAGCCAAAGTATTTGTCCGCCTCGTTCTCCGGCATAATGCCGGTAGACTGACGATACTCGGAAATAATCTCCTTATTGTCATTGACAAAGCAGCCATAAATAGCCGTAATATTGCTGCGATCCCGGCGCAGATGCCGACGGATCTCGCCGATTTCCTTATCATTCATAGTAAGTACCTCGCTTTCTTGGGTAGATGCCCGGGTATTATACCACAGCCCGGTCAAAAAATCCAGTATAATCCCCGCTGAATGGAAGCAGAACTCCACGCATTCTGTGTCATTTTTCATAAAACAACTTTTTGAACCATTCTATACATAAAATGGTATTTTTTCTTCCTTTTTAACCTTGTTTTACGCCGGTGCATCTGATATAATGGATGGTGTGAAAAAATAACTTCAAAAATGTGTAAGGAGTTCTCTGATATGCGTGAATTTTCCTTCCCATGGGAAGATACTTATAAAGCTGCCCACAGCCGGAAAAGGAAATGGCGGCAAGTCTTGACATGTCTGGCTGCTGTGGTGGTATTCTGTACTACCTATGCCCTGATTCTGCCTGCTATTACTCTGGAAGCGACCTGCTCCCAGCAAGTTCACACGCACAGCGAGGAATGCTACAGCCAGGTAACTACGGTGACACAAACCTCGCTGCAATGCGGCATACAGCCCAATCATGCCCACAGCACAGACTGCTATAATGAATCCGGTGTCCTGTGCTGCGGATATTGCGACTATATTTTGCACATCCACGATGCGCTATGCTATAACGAGGATGGGAGCCTGCGCTGCCAATTTCCGGAGCGCTTTATCCATAGCCACACCGACAGTTGCTATTCCCCTGCCCCGTCCCCTCACCAACACACCCAGGACTGCTATGCTCTGGAACAGGAAGCACTCATCTGCCAGGAGGTGGAATGCCCTGCCCACACCCACGGAGAAGACTGCTATGACGAAGCAGACAGTCTGATCTGCACGCTGGAAGAAACGCCCGGTCACACCCACGGTAATAACTGCTACAGCTGGCAGGAGATACTAGACTGCCCCCTGCCCACCGAGGCACAAGAATCGCCTGTTCTGGCTTGCGGTCAGAGCGCTCAGGGCACACATCACCACAGCGCAGAATGCCGGGGTGAAAGCGGAACATGGATATGCGGTCAGCTGGAACTGGAAGCACACCAGCACACCCAGGACTGCCTGACAACCCAGGAAGTTACCGTAGACACAGATGTACTAACCTGCACCCAGGAGCATGAACACAGCACAGTATGCTACGGCACCTGGATACTTACCTGCCAAATTCCGGAGCATGCCCACACCGAAGAATGCTACCCCAAAAACGATGCAGAGAATATTCCCACTCCGGATAACTCCAGCCAGGAAATGCCTGCCATAGATGACGTATTTCCGGAAGCCGACGATGTACCCACGGAAACAGAGCCGGAGGAAACCACGCCGCCCCTGAAGGTGGAAGATCACCTGACTAACGCCACACTTAGCTACTTGGATAAGGACAGCGGCACCTGGAAAGATGTAAAAACTGCCACCAGCTTGCCTGGTGATGCTTCCCTGCAGCTGACAGTATACTATGAAAAGGTAAACATCGACAACTTAAAAAAGGCCAACTACCAAATGACGTTTGCCCTTCCGGAGCTTCTGCGGGAAACACAGACTCAGGGCACACTTGTCAGCGGTGGTGAAAACATCGGCAGCCTGTATGTACACGATGGCATTGCCGCGCTGCATTTTGCCCCTAAGTGGGTTTCCGATCAGACGACCAGCGACACAATTTACGGCGATTTTTATATCCAGGCACAAGCGAAACTGTCCTCCATTCCAGATGGTGGAAACACAGAGATACACGTTGGAAATGTGACTATTACCATTCCATTTGAAGGCAATCTTTACGCACAGTACGCCCAGGCGGATATAAAAAAATCCGTAGGGAATATCCTGGAAGAAGCTGATGGCGATTATCTGGAATATACGCTGACAGTCACTGCGGGGCCGGATGGCTGCCCGGATGTTCAGGTACGGGATGCATTTGGAACGAACAAAGAATACATTAATCGTTATGTCCTTCCGAACGAATGCACCGGTGTTTCTGTTGATTATTCCTCCGGCAATCCCGGTGTTCTTACCTGGACAATCGGCAACATGGCTGCCGGAGAAACCAAGACGCTAACCTACCATGTATTACTAAATCCTGGTTACACAGGTGCCGCCATCCGTGGGCAAATAGACAATACCGCCACGGTGTACGCCAATGAGTACCCCAGAGACAGTGACACTGCGCATTTTGTGCCCAGCATCAAGATGGATATGAAAAAAACCAGCGGACAATTTATTCCCACCGAAGATGGCGGAGGTAAGCTGGAATACACTATCTGGATCAAGGCAGACACAACAAACAGCTATACGCTGGATAACCTGACCATCCGGGACGCTCTGGATGGCTCCATAGACAATACGAATCCCACAGACAGCCGGCTTCTTCCTTATGTACACTATGAGGAAAATTCTTTCCATCTGTACAAATATGGCCAGGATGGTTCCACTTTGGAAGAAATTTCCAATGCGGAAAAGCCTGTTTTGGGAAGCAATGAGAAGAGCTTCTCCATCAACGTAGGCTCCGTCTCTCCAGGAGAAGAACGAACCCTGAAATATACTGTAAAAATCGACAAAGACGGTATGACTGCTATGGGGAACAACAAGGTTCTGGTAAACAACCGTGCCGCTGTTTACACCGACCCCAATGCTCCTGGCGGCGCAGGCAACCAAAAACTGCAGGCATACAAAATAAGCACAGAGATTTCCTCCAGGATTTGGTCCCGGAAGCTGGTAGGTTCCCCTGTGGAGCAGGACATGGAAGTGACTACCACCGGAAAAACCTTCTATGACCTGACTGGAGGAGACATACAGGCCAGCACCAATCCAGGCAGCTTCCAGGTACCTTCCGGAAGCTACTGCTACCAAATCGTAGCCAATGAAAGCGGCGACTGGAATTATTCCTCTGCTGTAATGAAAGACGACCTGCAAAACGAGCACATGGAATATGTGGGCTACGTGCAGGTGAACGCTTACGAAATTGAAAATGGGCATGGCTTCTCCTCTGACCAGGCCGCTGTAGATCAGCTTTTCTCCATGATCCCCGCTCAAACGGTTTGGCTGAAGGTAAACGGGAGCAAGAATTTCTCCTTCCAGCCGCACACCATAGGGTTAGAGGGGAAATATGCTTATCTGCTGCGCTACTATGCCCATCCAATCAATATGGTAGGCATGGATAATGTCGTTGTTGCCAACCAGTTTTTGCTCACCGGAGATATAATCGGTGCCAACGGAGTCACATACACCCTCACCGGACTGAAGGCAGAAGCCATTGTTACCGTTCAGGGCGAAAACGGCTTCAGCGCAAGAAAGGATTTCTGGTACATGGACAGAACCCAGCACAGCACGGGCAACTACCCCAATGGTTGCCTGTACTGGGCCATCCGGCTGGAAGGAAGCCAAATCTCCGCCAATACGATCATTCGTGACCAGGCCGGAGACAACGGCGGCAGCATCCACTATTTTAACGAAGACTCTCTGCTTGGCGTATTTCTGACGGATATTGATACGCTTTCCCAGTACCCGGACTACGATTCCCTGCTGAAAAGCCAACGGCTGACTGCAGTGGAGACCAGTGCCTACAAATGGGAACGGAAAAATGACCAGATAAACAGTCAACTTAACCTGACCTTCCTGGAAGACATTTCCCTCCCGGAAGGAAAGCAGCTGTACATCTTCCTGCGCACTGCCAACATGTATCTGGCTGACGGAAAAGAGTACTCCAGAACGTACAACAATACCCTGTACTGGAATAGCCCCAGCAATCCGGATACGTGGGTGGAGGAAAACACCGCCACACATATTATGTACGGCCATGACCATATTCTGAAAAAACTGGAAGGTGCCTTCACCTATCAGAAAGATACGGACACCCTGACTTCTCTGGGAACCGACAGCCCGCCGGATGTTCTGACTGATCAACTAAGCAGCGGTATCTACACCAGTTGGTCAATCCGGCTGAACTATGTTCCGGAATTGAACGGAAGTTACCGTGTGCTGGAGCAACTACCTTCCGGAATGGAACTTTGCTACCTGCGCCTGTACCAACTTGGGAATAAACAAACAAAGGCCCACCTATCCCCCATAGCTCTGGAAGGCTGGGAAAGCCATAGTATTCCCCTCCCCAACCAGGCAAATGTGCAAACCGAAAACCACTATGCTACCAAGGGGAACCAGGTACTTTGCCTGGTGGAAGACATTGAATCTCAACCGGGATGGAGCAACGGAGAAGGGGTTGTTCAGTTGCAGGTGGTGTGCAGAATCATCGACCCCGATGTACTGATGAACGGCAAGGAAGCGCGCTACATCAATACCGTACATCTGCAGACACAAGGTGGTATTCCAATCGGTACGGATACGGACGGCGTTTCCCTGAAAAAGCCCACCCTGCAAAAGAGCGGTATCTACGACGAGAAAACCAGCGGTGGCAAATACCCGTTCCAGCTCACCATCAACGAGCTGGGAATGGATATGGTACCCGGTGCGGATGAAATCATCCTGGTAGATGAAATGTGCGATCTGCTGGTTCTGGATGCCACTTCTATCCAGGTGCTCGGAAAAGATGGGAATCCCATCGACCAAAAGCTATGGAAATCCTCTCTGAACGGCCATACCTTATATCTAACACTGCCGGATTCCATGGCACTAACGGTAAAGTATGAGGCCTTTATCCAGGCAAGACCCGGCGATGTGATTAACATCCAAAACAGTGCGCACTGGTACGGCTACGCCAGTTCGGAGGACAGCGTGGTAAGCAACCCCACATTCCAGTACAGCGCAGGCGGCAGTGCCGGAGCAAATGCCAGCCTGAATATTTCCATTATAAAATTGGATAAGAGCAACAACCAGCATAAACTCTCCGGTGCAGAGTTTACCCTGGTAGAAGGTAACATAACTGATGGTATTTTTACCTCTATCGGTGAACCTATGTACGCAACCAGCAGTGAAAACGGAGAAGCTCGCTTTGCCGACGGACTGAAATTTAACACCATATACCAGCTCATAGAAACCAAGGCTCCCGTTGGATATAAACTGGACAGTACCCCCCACTATCTGGCTATGGCAAAAAAGGATCAAAATGAAAACTATCCGGAATTTGATCCATGCGTACATGTGCAGTATGGCGAAACGGTGCTGACCTATCAAGTTTATAACGGGAAGGGCGAAATAAAGGTTGAGAAAAAGTTCCAGGATGCGGCAGGAAATACACTGAGCAGCATCCAGGGAACCTACCGGTTTGGACTGTACACGCAAGCACAGCCCACAGGCGAGCCAGAGCAAACCGTTTCCATCGTCTACAGCAATGGTGCAGTGATGGCATTGCCACCTTTACCGGTCTGGAAATGAATAACAAAACCTACTACGTGTATGAGCTGGATACCAACGGCGAGCCGATTTGTGGAGGCAGTGGTACCATAGGAAATGTTCCTTTCCTGGTCTCTTACGACAAAGAGAGTATCACTCTGGGGGCATCACACACTGAGGACAAAATTACTGTAACCAACCGGATGAACTACGCACCCCTTCCCTCCACAGGCGGTATCGGCCTTGGCTCAGTTTATCTGCTGGGTAGTACCTGCAGTTTGGGTGCCGCAGCCGCACTCGCTATACGGAAAAAGAAGAAACGGAAAGGCTAATCCAAAGTTTTCATAATTCCCAGCGCAATCTCCCTGCAGGAGCAGCAGTGGTTCATTGCCTGCTTCTCAATGTAGCGATGAGCCTCCTTTTCACTCATGTTAAACCGGTCTATCAGAATCCAATTTGCATGATTCACCAGACGCAGTTCCTCTATCTTTTCCTCCATAGTTTTGTGCTTTCCTTCCAGAAGGCGTAGCCGCTCCCTGGCTGCTTTCATACAGTTCAGGCTCTGAACCAAAACTGTGGCAGAGATTGGCACAGGTAATGAAAACACCCCACTGTCCTGGAGTCTGTCACTCCAGGACAAGTGAGGTGTTTTGTTTTAGCAGGAGCATTACAACACAGTTCTCCCAGGAAGAGAATTCCATGGCCAGGTGTATCCCGCACTGCTCACCCAGGGGGGCAAGTGGATGAGCACAAAATCGTATTTCTGCTGTCCAACCGTCCCCATCCACTGTTTTTTTGGGGTTCTGAAGGCGTGTTTGGGAAATGAATAGAAAAACTCCCGGATACACCATCTTGTCAGACAGTGTATCCGGGAGAAGCCATTATTACGCAAGGCCAGCCATCAAGCCTCTTCTTCTGCCTTTTCAGAGAAAGAACCCATCAGGTCCGCTTTGCCGTATTTCTCAATAAAGAGAACCAGCGTCTCTTTCAAAACAGCAATCTGGGATTTGAGATAGAATTCGTCTTCAAACAGAGCATAGTGTACGCAGGCACGGATGAGGATAAAAATCAGCGGTGTCAGCGTCTCGTAAGGGATGCCGATCTTTCCTTCCAGAAGTTTTGCATACTCCGTATAGCGCTTATCTACACCGGAAAAAAACTTCTGCCCGTACTCCCGATATTTGGGATGGGTATAAATCTGGTACATCAGGCGGTATTTTTTACCATGCTCCCGGGCTGTCCAGTAAGGAATCTCATCTATAAAGCGCCACAAATCCGGCACGCTGGTGGGTGCCTTGGCCATGAAGTCATCTTCCACCTTGCTCATACAATACTCTGTAGACTGGATGATGAGATCTTCCGTATTCTCAAAGTAGGAATAAAGATTTGCAGAGGTGCAGCCGCAATACTTGGCCAGGGAGCGGATACCTGTTCCGTAAAAACCCATATCCGCATAGCAATCGAAGCACTGCTCCATAATCTCCTGCTTGCGCCGCAGGATTTCTTCCTTCGTGCTCGGCTTTCTACCCATATACATATACTCCTTTCGATTCCGACCGTTCGTTAATATTGACTATACCATATTTCGTCAAAAAATGCAATGGTTTTTCTTGCCAAAAAATCATCTTTTTCTACAATTTTTCATCTTTATCGTGTTTCCAGTAAAGATTTTATTCCCTTTTTCTCATGCTTTTTTTCAGTACAGAATTGAAGAAAAGATTTTTTCAGACAAATTCTTTCCATTTTTTCGTTCTATCATACACAGTATGCAATTTTCACAGTGTAGCATTTACTTTACTTGCACAAAAATCAAAAAAGATGATATTCTTGCTTTGGGTCACTGTGAAGTGGAATAGTGACATTGGCTTTCAGCTCCTTTCCTCTGTTCGCTTGATTGATGTGGGTAATCTCCGTGTGACGGACGG
>CAZCRO010000038.1:0-22425 GCA_964501115.1 uncultured Oscillospiraceae bacterium | reverse complement strand
TGGACTGTGCCATTGTATCAAAACCTGCAACCAATGCCATAACAGATACCCGAATGGATACGATTGTGTCAGTTCGGGTATCTGCTTTTTTATGCGCAAAATGCATATATTCATTGAAAACATTGCAAAAATGCCGCCATCCGGAGAAACGGATGGCGGCAAGTTTATAGCTTACTTCTGAACCTTGATGGTCAGCTTTACCTGAGCAGGCTTTGCATTGCTTGCGGCGTTTTGGGGGGTGACATCCAGGCACAGGGTGTAGCTCTTTCCGGGGGTCAGCAGGCCGGGGTGAGCCAGGTGGAAGGTGACGCGGCCTGTTTCCGGGGCGAATTGCAGCTCATTTTCGCCCAGTGCCGTCAGGAAGGCGGCGCTGGTTTTGGCGTTCAGGGACACTTCTGCAATCTGTGCCGTGACGGGGCTGGTGCATTTCAGCGTGGTGCTGACCCGTCCCAGCGCCTGATAGCAGGTCACGCTGCCGGGCGTCAGAGCGAGCTTCAGTGCGCTCTGGGTGACCTTGAAGCTGACGTTTACGCTGACATCCTGCCCGCAGGCAATCATATCCAGCGTCACCTTGTAGGTTCTTCCGGTGGCGTATTCCGTATCGTCCAGCATGGTCACGATTACCTTGCCGTCCCGGACTTCTGCCTGGAACAGGTCGCCGTCCTGGCCAGACAGGCTGACGGCATCAGAGATGGTTCCGGCGCAGTTTTTCAGCTTTACGGTATAGGTAATGGCGCTGTCCGGATTCAGGGTATCCAGCTTGCCCTTGGCCGCTACCGTGGCAGTGACCTTTGCGCTGTAGGTGGTGACCTTCACTTTCAGCCCGGCGTTCAGGGATACTTCTTCATCACTTCCCTCCGGCTTGAGAACCGGATAGAGGATGTAGGTGCCGCCCAGATCGGCTTCATCCGTCAAGCTGGCAGTCAGGCAGCCGTCTTCGTAGGAGAAGACATCTTCCCCTCCATCGAAGCCCACCAGCGTATACCCGGCAGGCACGGTGACCTTGGTGCTAACGGACTCCTGCCCCGCCAGATTCCGGTTCAGCTTGAAGGTAGTGGAGCCCAGCTTCACCCTGGGGGTCGTAGCAGAGACGGTGATTTTCAGAGTGACTGCTTTCAGAGGCTCTCCATTTTCCAGTGTACCCACACAGCTGAATGCATATGTACCGGCCTTGACAGACGCATCCGCAATTGTTGCCGTGATGCCGGTAGACCCATCCCACTCTACATTCAGCTTTGCGGCTTCGCCCGCCAGTGCGGTACCATCCTTGGCTGTGGAAGTGATTTCCATCTCACTCAGGGTAAGATTGCCCTGAGACAAAGTAATGGCAGTTTCGGCTCCCAGTTCCGGGAAAACAGGGTTCAGCTTCAAGGTACCGGTGGCCAACTTCATGGTGGGCAACGCTTCCTGAACGGTAACCTTGTGGGTCAGCTTTACCGCCTTGGTCCAGTTGCTGTCCTGTACAAGAAGCGTAGCGGTTCCACCGGTAAAGCCATTCAGGCTCAGCACCACGCTGCTGTCTTGTGTAGCCAGAGATACGAATTCATTTCCGCATTCCACAATTGCTCCCGTCAGATCCAGCACTTCGCCGGTGGCACTGTTCAGAATCCGGAACTCGGTACTGCGGTCTTCACTCAGCTTCGTGTTGATGATGCTGGAAGCAGAGCTCAACTTCAGCTTGGGGGCAGTGGTGATGGTGGAAATGGTAATGGTTTTGGTAACCGCACTGTTGTAGCCTTCCAGCCACACTTTCACAATGGCCTTGGTATTGACCTTGGTACCGGGAACGTAGTCGTCATGGTAGCGCAGTGTCAGCATACCGTTGGCGTAGTCACCGGTGAAAGTGTCACTTTCCAAAACCGCATTTTGGACAAGCGCATCCTTAGCCGTTACAGTGATTTCCGCTGCACTGTCCAAATAGAACAGATTAAACTTGGTATTCTGTTTCAGTGTAACCGTAGGCAGAGTACTGGTGAGCTTCAGTTGCAAATCATAGAAATAAGTCTGATGGTTTGCACAATCAGCTTCCAGGCGGAGCTTGTAGGTGCCGGCTTTTACCGCTTCCATGGCCTGGATGGTAAGGGTATCTTCACCCAGGGCAACTGCGAAGCGGGTGGAGGGTTCTTCTGCTCCATCTTCATACAGCCGCAGCCCGGTGATGGCATTTCCATAGCTGTCCAGCAGTTCCAGCGTAACACCATTTTCCTGCACGGTGTTCAAAGTGAGCTTGGTGGTCTCCAGTCTGGGACAGTAATCCCGGATGGAGAGCCACAGGGTTGCGGAAACCTTGCCCATATCCTTGGCGGTGGCAGTGATGGCACATTCGCCACCGGCCCCCTTCTTTACGGTGACGGCAGTGGTTCCGTCCTTCTCTGTTTTGACGGTGGCAATGGCCGTATTGCTGCTTGCCCAGGTGACCGTGGGGGTGAAGTCCTCGCCCTTATAATTCTTGGCGCTGGCGAACACTCTGAAGGTGTAGGTGTCGGCTGCTACATTCTGCGCATCCAGAATAACCGTATTCTTATCCATCTGCACAGGTTCCTCCACCATCGCAGACAGTTCCAGCGCTTCGGCCTGCATATCAATGACCTTGATCTTGCAGGCGGCCGTCCGGTTCAGAGGATCATTGCGGATCGCTGCTGTGACGGTAACAGTGCCGGGGGTAGTTCCGGCAGTGACAACGCCGGTGTTTTCATCTACAGTGGCGATGCTCCGCTGGTTGGCGGGAATACTGAAACGCAAATCGCCCGGTTCCAGCTCGCCGGAACCGCTTACCGTGATGGTAGCTGTCTGGCCGGGTTGCAGACCCAGAGCAGAGGCATCGCTGACAGCGGTAAGCTTTGTCTGCTTGTCCAGATAATATACTGTCAAAGTCACCTTGGCAGACTTCTTGCTTCCATCGGCTGTGGTAGCGGTAATGGTAACCGTGCCGGGGGTCAGCAGGGTTACTTCGCCGTTTTCATCCACCGTGGCAATCTTCTTGTCGCTGGTAGTCCAGGTCACATCTTCCGATGCCCCCGTCGGGGTGGAAGTAACGGACAGCGTCAATGTGTCAGCCTCGTGCATATCCACTTCCAGGGCAGTACCCTGATCAATGGTCAGGCCAGTAGTCTTGGGCAGAATCCAGATGGATTTTGTCACCGCCTCGCCCCCGGAATTGGGCACGGCGTTCACAGTGATCTGTCGGGCACCGGGCACATCTTTTGCCGTGAGTTTTCCGGTGAAAGTCAGAGCTGCATAGTCCTCGTCTCCCTCAGACAGGAACCAGTAGGCATCGGTCTTGGTTCCGCTGGGCATCATCCAGGCAGAAAGCTGGATAGACTGGCCGGAGGTCAGGTAACCCAGATCTGTGGGGCGGATCTGGAGGCCCGCCTTGATTTCAATGATCTTGCTGCTCCTCAGGCCTGTGTATTCATCCCAGCAGGTCAACTTGATCTGGCCGGAGGACCGGGATTCCAGATATACCTTTCCGTTTGCATAGTGTATGACATACGCGACACTATTATCATAGGTATGGTCATCCCTGACATGCCAGGCTCCCCATTCAAAAGACACCTTTCCGCCGGTGGCCTTAATGATATGATCCGCCAGCGTAGCCTTACCGCTGAGCAGGTATTCCGCATCACTGATGGTATCCGGGATCTGGGACAAATCTACCATATTCAGCTTGGTGCAGTTTTCAAAGCAGCCCTCGCCCAGATAAGTCAGGCTTTCCGGCAGATTGATGGTGGTCAGGTTCTGACAATTCCAGAAGGCGTATTGCTCAATGGTGGTTACATGCTCACCCAAAACCACACGGTTCATGCCGCAGTTTTCAAAGCAGCCCTCGCCCAGATAAGTCAGGCTTTCCGGCAGGTTAATGGTGGTCAGTCCGGAACATCCTAAGAAGGCATATTTTCCGATAGAGGTAACATGCTCACCCAAAACGACCTCTGTAGTAATGTTATATCCCCCAGTGAAAGCATAGTCACCAATAGTGGTAACGCTGTCAGAGATGATCAGCTTCTTTGCGGAGCAGTAAACGCCGCTTTTAGTAGAATATCCTCCGCTGGGATAGGTCGTGCGTTCTCCGCTGCGAATGTAGCTACCGGTGTAAGTAATGGATTCCAAACATTCATCATAGTAATAACCAAATCCCCATCTATGGGAATCTGCCTCGCCGGAAATGGTCAGTTTCTTCAGCCCGGACAGGTAGTAGAATGCTTTGTCACCTACTGTGGTGACGCTCTCCGGAACGGTAAGATTGGCCAGACTCTTGCAATAATAGAAGGCCTGTTCACCAATGGTAGTCAGCTGGCTGGTTCCGGAGAAGCGCAGATTGGACAGCGCTGTACAATTGTAGAATGCACGGTTGCCGATTTCTCTGACTGTGGCAGGAATAGAGACGGCGATCAAGGTCGTATTTTCATTATCAGAAGAGCCATTGCGAAAAGCATCCGAGGCAATGCCTACAATCGTAGTATCCTCAATAGTGGAGGGAATTACCGCATTTGTTACAGAGCTGTCGCTACCGGTGATCCAGCCGGTCTCTGTATTGTAGTAGATATTGCCGCCAGTAACGGGATAGGCACGGATGGTGTCCGTAATTTTCAGCGCTGCTTTTGCCACAACGGCATGGCTGTCTTTGGCGGTGGCGACTACAGTGACGGTACCGGCCGCTGTGCCGGTGATCCGGGCAGCCTGTATCCTTTTGTCATATGTGTAGCTTATATTCAATTTTGCCGCACCGGTACCTCGGATAATCCACCACTCTACTTCTGTTGTTGTGGTGTCCTCCGGGGTCAGAACAGCGGTCAGGTACTTCGTTTCACCAATGCCCATGCTGGTGGTATCACTTTTTCCGTCAAAGAAAATCTGGGCGCTTTCCGCATAGCGCATCACATTGACGGTACAGCTGTTTTCGGGGCCATTGTCGGCGGTGGCATAAACGGTGACACTGCCGGGGGTCAGACCCGTCAGGTTGCCCTGCTGGTCGATTTTGGCTGTGCCTGTGCCATTCTGTACTTCCCAGGTCACATTCCGGCTGGATGCATTGGCGGGGGTGAAGGCCACATGCATGGGGATGGTTTCACCCACAGCTACTTCGTTCTCATATGTGCCGCCGGAGGTGACGGTGATGGCCGTGGGCTCCCCGCCGGAGGGAGGCAAAATGGTCAGGGAAGCCTCGGCGTAAATGGCTGCATTGTCCCCGGAGGTTGCCCGGACTGTGACCGTACCTGCAGACAAACCGGTGACCACACCCTGCCGGGTAACGGAAGCCGTGCCGGTGCCGGGGATAATCGACCAGAGAATATCGCTGGTGGTTCCGGCGGGTGTTACCTGAATTCTGTAGGAAACCGGCACGCCAACTTCTGCTTCTGTATCCCCAGGTGTAATGGAAAGTGTCTGTACCGGGATGGGTTCGGCAGCCAGATATGCGGCAACACGACTGCTTCCGGACCAGTTGTATGCCGTAAGTGCAGCCGGAATTTCCTTCAGATTCAGAACATGTACCCGTGTATAAAGCGATGCCATATACCCATCGATAGCGAATGCACTGCTGTCCAATTCCAGAGGGTTCCATGGACGATGCAGAAAATGAATGTCTGCAAGTTTGTCACAATACCGAAATGCGCGTCCGTCAATATAGCTGACACTGGCGGGAATGGTGACCTCCGTCAGTTTCGAGCAGTGATTAAACGCATATCGCCCGATACTTGTAATGCCATCATCCAACACAAGGGCAGAAACCTGACTGGTATAAGAATCCCAGGGAGAATTATCCCAACTATAGGCATCCATGGCACCGGTTCCGGAAATATGCAGGACACCATCTTTGTCCAATGTCCACAGCAGATCCTCACCGCAGGTACCCAGAGACACAAAGGTATCTTCACCATCTTTGTGATGAATGGTCACGCCGGTCAGATCCGGAGCTTTGTACCACACCTTGGCAAAATCTTTCAGAGTGCCACTGTAGAATATATCCGTAAGGCTTGTGCACCCGCTAAACACCCAACTGCCAATATCAGTAATGCTTTCCGGAAGCGTAATGTTAGTCAGGTTGCTACAGTATCCGAACGCATACAAGTCAATGCTGGTTACGCCATCCGGGATAGTAACACTGGTCAGGTTGGTGCATTGATAGAACGCATAACCGCCAATGCTGGTTACACCATCCTCAATCACAACTGAAGTAATCGTAACCCGGTAGAAATCCCAGGGGACATAGTGACTTTGTCCATAGTTCTCCATATCCCCAGTACCAGAAATGGTCAGGGTACCATCTTCCAGCGTCCAGGTCAGGTTTTCGCCGCAGGTGTTATCTTCCAGGGTGGTGATTTGGGCATTGAACCAATTGAACAGGGCTTCAAACTTCTCCGCACCCTGAATGAGGGCTTTTTCCTCTTCGGTCAGCGCATCAAACGCATCGTAAGCCGCCTGCACGGCATCGTAGTCCTCCGCCGTAAGGATGTCCAGCGTAGGCAGGGCATCAATAAGCGCCTGCACCGCTGCCACGTTTTCGGGCAGTGCAGATTCAGTTGCTTCCGTCGTTTCCGTCGTTTCCGCCACGGTTTCTTCAGTGGCTTCTGTGGTTTCCACCTCAGTTTCTGCCGTGGTTTCCGGAACGGTTTCTTCCGTAGCTTCCGTTTCTTCCACGGGTTCCGTCTCCACCGGCTCTGTGGTCACCGGTTCCGTTTCCTGAACATCCACCACTTCCGTGGCCTGCGTTTCCTCCGCCGCAACCGTCACCGGCGGCATCATCCCCGCCACCAGGGTCAGTGCCAGAAACCCGCTGAGCAGTCGCTTCCATCCGTATTCCAACATGATCCATACTTCCTTTCTGTACGCATATTCTACTACATTACAGTATAGCACCGCTAATCAGGGATTTCAATTTACAGAAGCAAAAAACTCTCATGCACCGGAACAACCGACAGGTTCTAGTATCATGGCTTCTGTCTCAAAAGGAAAAACGCAGACGCTTGTCAAGCCGATGGCTCGGTGGGCGTCTGCATTTGCTTTTCTGTATTATGTCCAATTGGAAGCGGGTATCAGCGGCTTTGGGGCGGATGTTTTCCGCATTGCCTGTTCTCAGCGCAGACTGTTGCGGTATTCGTTGGCACTCATACCTTCCAGCTTTTTAAAGGTTCTGGCGAAGTGGGCGGTATCGGAATAGCCAACCATTTCGCCAATCTGACCGATTTTCAGACTGGGATCGGAGAGCAGCTCCTTCGCCTTCTGAATGCGGATGGTATTCAGAAGATCATAAAAGCTCTTTTCCGTATACCGGTTCAGCAGCTTCGACAGGTGCCACTGGGACACATAGCAGCAGTCCGCCACGGTTTGCAGGGTCAGCTTCTCTGCGTAATGCTCCTCCATATAGCGCCTGGCCTGATTGACAAGGAAGCTGCCGGCATTGTGGTTCGTCTCCTCCCCTTCCTCCGCCGGTGCCAGTTTCTCCAGCCGCTGAACGACGGTTTGCAGGGCTTCGTTGATCTCGTCCATTTTCGAAGGCTTCAGCAAAAACCGGGCAACTCCCAGCCGGATAGCCTCCTGGGCATAGGCAAAATCCCGGTAGCCCGTGAGCACCACCACCTGCAAATCGGGAAACTCACTGCGAAGCCCCGCCAGCATGGTCAGCCCATCCTCTCCAGGCATTCGGATATCCGTAAAGAGAATGTGGGGACTGGTCTGCTGCACCAGCTGGCGACCGGACGCTGCATCCTGTGCAGTACCTACCACCTGACAGCCATAGCTTTCCCATTTTACCACCCGGCGCAGGCCTTCCAGAATAATGGCCTCATCATCGATCAGTACAACCCGGTACATGGCACTCCCCTCTTTTCTCCTGTGATTTCTTTATCATAGCTGATTTTTCCGAAAGAATCAACCCTTGACTGCACCGGCAGTCAGTCCCTTGATGATATGCTTTTGCAGGCATACATACACGATCAGCACCGGCACTACTACCAGCACCACCGATGCCGCCATCAGACCATAGTTCACACCGGCCTGGGAGCTGATCTCATTGAGCAGTCCCGTAATCGCCCGCTCCTGGGGATAGCGCAGGAAGAAGGACTGGGTGAACAGGTCATTGTAGCTCCACAGGAAGGCGAAAATCGCCACGGTGGCAAAGGAGGACTTGGCAGCCGGAACAATGATCTTAAAGAAGATCTGAAACACATTGCACCCATCCAGGTAAGCGCTCTCCTCCAGCTCAATGGGCACCGACTGGATAAAGCCCATGAGTATCACAATGGCAAAGCAGAGATTTCCCGCAATTTGAGGCAGAATGGTGGCGATCAGGCTCAGCCAGCGGTTGCCTGTACCGGCGATGCCCAGCACCACCTGCATCCGAAACACCGGGATAATGGTGGAAAACACCGGGAACATCATACCAGCCATAATCATGCTGTACAGCAGACTTCTTCCCTTAAAGCGGTAGCGGCACATACCATAGGCGGCCAGCCCCGCAAAAATCACTACGAAAATGGTAACACTGCCGGAAATCAGAATGGAGTTCAGGTAGGCGTTTCCAAAATCCGACCGCTCCATGGCGGTGCGGTAATTGTCAAAGGTAAACGCATCTCCCAAAGGCAGGGAGAAGGAGTCACTTAAAATCAGCCCCTTCTGACGGAAAGAATTGAGGATGACCCAGATAAAGGGGTAGATGGTGGTCACCGCCCACAGGCACAGCACCACATAGGTAATCACCTTCGACGGCGTGATTCGTTTTTTCATCTGCTCGCCCCCTTAGTAGTCTTCCGTGGGCTTGAACACCCGGTTTGCCACATTGGACAGCACCACACCCAGCACCACAATGAGCACCGCAATGGTGGAGCCATAGTCCACGTTCATTTTGTTGAAGGTCTGGTCGTACATATAGGTGCCCGTCAGCCAGCCCATATTCTGGGGCATACCGGCGCCGAACATAACCCAGGGCAGGTCAAAGACCTTCAGCGCTCCGGTGATGGCCAGCACCAGGCAGGTACACAGTACATTTCGCAGCATGGGTAAGGTGATATACCGGATCTTTTTCCAGCCGGAAGCGCCATCCAGCGCCGCCGCTTCAAACAGATCCTCCGGGATGTTGTTCAGCCCCGTAATGAGAATCACAAAGTAAAAGCCCACATACTGCCAGATTACCGGCAGGAACATGGTGAAAAGATAGTGCTTTTCGTCCTTCCAGTCGATCCAGTCCACAATCATGCGGCCGTTGGCCTTGATTTCATGGGGCAGCATATCCAGATTCAGCAGAATCTGGTTGATCATACCGCCCCTATACAGGAACATCAGGTTGAACATCAGTCCCAGCGCCGTGGCGGAAATGACAATGGGGAAAAAGTAAACCGTGCGGAAAACCTTCGCTCCCACCCGGATGGAATCCACCAGCAGGGCAAGAATCAGGGCAATGCCCACCTGGAATACCACGGTAAACACCGTGAGAATCACCGTATTTTTCAGTGCCGTCCGCAGATCGGGATCCCGGAACAGCTCCAGGTAGTTGCTGTACCAGGGGTCGTTCAGTCCCTCCGCCGGCCGTCCCAGACCGCCGATGTCCAGGAAGGTGTTGATCACGTTCTGCACAAAGGGGTAGTAGAGGTAGGCGATCAAAAACGCGAAGGCGGGGATCAGGAATACCAGCAGCGGCGTTTTCTTTTTGTAGATCATGGAGCTCATGGCCGCACCATCCTTTCACCGGAAATAGAAGGGGGGCTGCTGCCGGAAAAGCAGCAGCCCCAAAGAGGAAAAAAGAAGATTTAGTTCAGCTTCATAGCGGATTCCACAGCCTCCGCAGCGGTCATCTGGCCGGTGACCACCTTCTGGATATTGGCGAACAAGTCGCCCTTGGCTTCGGCGGTAATAGTATCCTGCACAGCGCCCACAACGCCGGTAACATTGGCGTTGCAGTCAGCAGCGGACTGCTGGATGGCGTTCAGACCGGCAGGAGTGGCACCGTTCTTCAGAGCGGTAACTTCGGTAGTAACGAAGGTAGACAGAACCTCGTCGCTGGTCAGCTGAGAGACAAATTCGATGGCGGCAGCACGCTTGGCAGGATCTTCCCATGCCTTGCGGGTGATAAAATAGCCCATGGAGATGCCGCCGATGGCATCGGTAGCGGGACGGTCGCCCTTGCCGGGGACGCAGCATACAACGTAGTCTTCCAGGGTATCCGCATGGTTTTCGGAGAAATAGCCGCACTTCCAGGAGCCGTCAATCAGGAAGGCCGCTTCGCCTTCACCAAAGAGGGCAACGGTCTCGGCATCGGTGGCAGTCAGGGTATTGTCGGGGAAGTAACCGGCCTCATACAGTGCCTTTATATCCTCCAGGGCGGCAATCCACTTCTGAGAAACAGCATCGTCCACCAGCTTGCCGTCGGCAATGACAGGAACCTCCAGCTGATCCGCCAGGGTGCCGTTATTCATGACCATGAACTCAAACCAGTAGTGGGGAACCTCAAACAGGGAGGCGGCGATGGGGGTATAGCCCGCTTCCTTGATGGTCTCGCAGTCAGCAAGGAACTGCTCCCAGGTATAGTCGGGGCCGGGCACGGCAATGTCGCAGGCATCCAGCACAGACTTGTTGACGAACATGTTCTCCCAGAAGCCGGAGGAAGGCACGGCGTAGTGCTGGCCGTCGGCAGCAACCGCCATCATGGAGTCCTTCATGTTGGCAGCGTACTCGGGGTACTGTGTGCGGATTTCTTCAATAGATACCACCTTACCGGCATTGATGATGGGATCAGCATCAGCATTGGTGAAGAAGAACAGTACATCAGGCTCGGAACCGGTTTCGAAGTCCGTCAGCACCTTGGCCTTCCACTCCTCATTGGAGGTAGCAGAGCCATCGTTGACCTTGTTGCCGGTAGAGTCCTCATAGGCCTTCACCGCAGCCTCAAAATTCTTTCGGTTGCCGTCATCGCCGCCGTAGGAGGTAACGACATTCAGAGTGACCTTTTCCGCAGGAGCCGCTTCCGTTGCCTTTGTCTGGGCGGGAGCAGCAGGGGCATTGGTCTCAGCCGGAGCAGCATTGCCGCCGCAGGCGACCAGACCGAAGCACATAACAATTGCCAATAACAACGCGATGATCTTTTTCATGATGTACTCTCCTTTGAAAGTTTTTGGTGACATTTCACTTATGTCAGCATCATTAGTATACAAAACAAAAGCAGATTGCACAATTGTTCCCCTTGCCGTTTCTTGTCCATTCTTGTGCCCTTGCCATTTGGGGACAATTATTGGGGGAAGCAGATCCGGGCCAGAATCGTGCCGGGGGTGACCTCCTCCAGCGTCAGGCTTCCGGCATTGCCATACAAGAGCCGGAGTCGCTGATACACGTTTTTCAGACCCACCTGCCCCTTGATCCCCGGCTCTGGGCTGAGAAGACGGGAGACTGATTCCCTATCCGCCTGGCTCATGGTGCCGTCATGCTCCACCTCCAGCACCACATTTCCCTCTTCCCGGTATGCCCGGAGAACGAGGGCACCACCCCGGTTGTTTACAATATCGTGCTCCACCGCATTTTCCACAATGGGTTGCAGAATCAGCCGGGGAATCAGCTGCTGCTCTATTTCCGGCTCCATCTGCCGGGAAACCGTCAGATTTCCTCCCAATCGCTCCCGGATGATGTACAGATAGGCATCCACATAGCCCATTTCCTCGGACAGAGGAATTTGCGTGCGTCCATCCCGATCCAGAGCGGCACCCAGCATGGTGGACAGCGCTTCGATCATGGCGCTGATCCGGTCGTTGCCCGCAAGCCGAGCCTCCCAGTTGATGATTTCCAGACTGTTGTTGAGGAAATGGGGATTGATCTGGGATTGGAGAGCCTTGATTCGGGCCTTCTGGGTGGCCTGCTGCTCCAGATAGGACTGCTCAAACTGGTTCTTCAGCTCTTCGGACATGGTGTTAAAGTGGCGGTAGAGTTTTTCAAACTCCGTGTTGGGAGCCGTCTGGGAAATGCTGTACCCCCGCTGGCCGGACTGAACCCGGGTATTGGCCTCCACCAGCGTCTCCATGGGACGGGTGATGTGGCGATAAAACAGAGAAATCATCACCAGCAGCAACGGCAGTACCAACAGCGCCACACTGAGCACTGACCACAGCAGCCAGGGATTTTCCTCCCAGATGTCAAACTGGGCAACCTTGGTCTGCACCTGAAGGCTGTGCCCGTCCGCGTCCACCTGGTAGTCCATATCCCAATCCTTCCGATCCTCCATGCCTGTCTGAATTCTTCCCTCTTCCAGTAAAAAGGCGGCGCTGTCCACGGTGATTTCCATGGCCTCCATGCGGCTGATGGCAGTCAGGGGGCGGAAAAGGACATCCGTATCCAGGAGAATCACCACAGTGGCATAGGGCTGGAAACTGCTGTCCACCAGATTTCTTGCCATGCATAACTGATCTCCGGGGGTCAGGAACAGGATCCGGGTATCCGCCGTTTCCATAGTTTCCAAGATCTCAGGGGCGTTTTCCCGGCATTGGTTCAGCAATCCATAGCCCGATGTGCCGCTGCTGAAATAGTAGCTGTTGACGTTGATTTTGGTATCCCAATAGTGGATGGAAACCGCCGGATACTGAGTTTTCCGAAAAAAGCTCTGGCTCAAATATTCGTTGGTTTTCCGGTAAAGTTCTGCTGAATCCAAGTTTTCCCGGTAAAGCCTGTATCCTTCCCGGATCACACCATCGTAGGAAACTGCCTTGGAGTCGGCAATGGCACTTTCCAGCTGCATCTGCACCTGCCGCATTGCCGTCTCCATACTGGCATCCATCTCCTGCTGCACCTTCTGCCGGTAGCTTCTGTCAAACAGCACGCCGGACAGAATCACCACGATCAAAATCGGAACCAGCCAGCAAATGACGATAATGGAAAGCATCCCGGTTTTCAAAGAAATTCTGCGTTTCAAAGCAAGCCCCCCTTTGCTTCATCATACCATATTTTTCAAAAAAGCAGAAGCGCCTTCTTTGCAGAGGACGCTTCCATTGTGTTCAAATGTGCAGAGCCTTGTGCCAAATATCCAGATAGCGCTGTGCCTCTCCCGGAGAAAGGCTTTCCCCGGCGAAGCGGAGCAGAGGCTCCGTGCCGGAAAATCGACAGATTACCCAACTCCCGTCGGCAAAATATACCTTGCAGCCATCCTCCCGGCTGACCCGGAAAATTTCCTTGCCAAAGTCCGGTAGGCTTTCTTCCATGACGGTTTTCTGCAGCCGGGTCTTTTCCTCGGCGGTAGTGGTAAGGGCACTTTCCGCATAGTACAGCGCACCATATTTTTCCGTAATCTCCCGGTGGAGCTGAGCAACGGTTTTCCCGGTTACCGCCAGCATCTCCACCAGCAGCGCCGAGGCATAGATGCCATCCTTGCCCGCAATGTGCCCCCGCACTGCAAGGCCACCGGAGGACTCTCCGCCAATGATGGCATCCATTTCCGCCATTTTTGCGGAAATATGCTTGAATCCAACAGGCACCTCATAGCATCTTTCCCCAAAATCCGCCGCCACCCGATCCAGCAGGTGGGTAGTGGAGTTGTTCCGCACACACGGACCCTTCCATCCCCGGTATTCCAGCAGATAATAGTACAGGAGCACCAGCAAAGTGTTGGGATGGAGGTAATTTCCTTCCGCATCCACTACCCCCAAACGGTCTGCGTCACCATCGGTAGCCAAGCCCAAGTCGCATTTGTTTTCCACCACATACCCCGACAGCATCCGTAGTGCATCAGCGCTGGGAGCGGGCATCCGGCCGCCAAACAGAGTATCGTGCTCCTCATGGATCACATCCACATCACACCGGCAGGTGAGCAGAATGGTTTTCAGGCTGCTATAGCTGACGCCGTACATGGGATCCAGTGCAACCCGCAACCGGGCATGCTGGATTTTCTTCACATCCACCAAACTCAGCACGCTGTCAATGTAGGCGTTGAAGGGATACCCTTCCTCCACGATTCCCTGAGCCAACGCCCGTTCGTAGGGAATGGATTTCACCATCTCAGGGCAAAGCCGGTCAATTTGCGTCTCTATGCGCCGGGTAACGGTCTGATCCGCATCCCGACCGCCCCGGGTAAAAATTTTAATGCCGTTATAAATGGCAGGATTGTGGCTGGCGGTAATGGCAAGACCGTAGGGTACATCCATCTGCTTGACAGTAAACATAATCAAAGGAGTGGGTGCAGAGCGGTTGATGATGTAAGGACGGAACCCGTAGCCCGCCAGCACTTCTGCCGCCCAGAACATGGCTTCCTTGGACAAAAACCGCCGGTCATAGCCCAGGCACACCCGGCAGCCGGAATATCCTTCCTGCTCCATAAGCCGGCAAAGGCCCGCAGTCAAAAGGCGAATGTTTTCTTTTGTAAACCCGTCAGCGATGATGGCACGCCACCCGCCGGTTCCAAATCGGATCATTCCTCTCCCCCCTCAGCCCATGATTACCTGAATTTCCCCGGTGGTGCCGGGAGCTTGCACCGGAATTTTCTCCACCGGCACGCCATTGAGCAGCAACTCTTTTACGCCCTTTTCCACGCCGTCTGGGTTCGTCACATGGATGTGATACTGTGCCCCCCGCCACTTTCGCCAAACCGTGAATTCCTTCCAATCCCCGGGAATACAGGGGTCGATGGTAAGGCTGTCGAACTCCGGGCGCACACCCAGGATGTACTGGGTGGCAGCGTAATACGCCCAGCCCGAGGAGCCGGTCATAAAGGGATGGTTTGCCCGCCCAAAGGCGGTATGATCCCGTCCCGCCACGAACTGACAGTAGGTGTAGGGCTCTGCCTGACGAACTTCAATTTTGTCATTTTGCAGGGCAGGACACAGAGCATTATAGAACTTCATGGCTCGGCTTCCCCGACCCAGAATAGCCTCGGCGCACCAGGCCCAGGGGTTGGGATGGCTGAAAATGGAGCCGTTTTCTTTAAGGCCGGGATATACCCGGGTGACAAAACCAATGCTGTCGTCCACAGTATGGAAACAGGGGGCATTGAGCATCAGGCCGTACTCTGTATAGAGGTATTCATCCACACTGTCCATGGCGGCGATGCCATGGGTTCTGTCCGCCACACCGCTGAGAACTGCCCAGGTGTTGCTCTCCATGTGTACCCGCCCTTCCGTGTCCTGCTGGGTACCGATCTTTCTGCCATCGGCGGTGATGCCCCGGATGTACCACTTCCCATCCCAGAGGACAGTCTCGCACACCGCCTTTACCTTTTCTGCCATGGCACAGTAGTGGGCGGCATCCTCCTGTCTGCTCAGCCTTTCTGCCAGGGAAACAAAGTTGCCGATGGCCCAATAGTGGAGGAAGCTGACCATGGCGCTTTCGCCGCCGCCAAGATTCAGGCAGTCGTTCCAGTCCGCCCGCAGTCCCTTGCAGATACCGGTTTTGCCCACCTCCCGGGCAGAAAAGTCCAGGATCTTTTTCATATGCTCATAGACCGTGCCCTCGCCGCCGTCGGCGTAGGTCACCACCTCGTCCACGAAGCCAAACTCTCCCGTCTCCTTCACATACTGGACAATGCTGCTGACCAGCCACAGAGCGTCATCGGCGCAGGCATCCTTCAGCCCGTGGACGATCTGGCTCTTGTCCGGGGTGGGGATCACCGTGGGGGACTTGAAGGACTGCTCCTTCCCCTCGGGCTGGAACCACCGGGGCTCAAACAGGTGAAGGCCATAGCCGCTGCTGGTCAGCGCCTGCATCAGCTCAACCAGACGGCTGCGGCATTTTTCCGGGTTGGAATGGGGCACCATCATGGCATCCTGGGCGGTATCCCGGTAGCCTAAGCCAGTGCGGCCTCCCACCTCGATGAAGGAGGTGAAC
This sequence comes from uncultured Oscillospiraceae bacterium, assembly GCA_964501115.1. Lineage (GTDB taxonomy): Bacteria > Bacillota > Clostridia > Oscillospirales > Oscillospiraceae > Faecousia. The sequence goes on along the minus strand of CAZCRO010000038.1, from coordinate 6,639 downwards.
CTGGAAAACATGACATTGATTTCACTTTGATAAAGGTTCCAGATATTCAGCTCTGTGTTCATACCCTCATTGGGGGTGGAGACTTGCAGACAGCCAAGCTTCTCATCCCAGTACTTTGCCAGCCGGGCAAAATCTTCGTCCACCCGCTGTGGTGTGTACTTTCCCCGCATTTTTTTGCCGGCATCGATACCGCCCTCACCCAGCAGACAGATCAGGCGAATCTTTTCTCCCGGCTGCAGGGTGACCGTTTTTTTCAGACAACCACAGTGGTTGCCACCTTTTTGGAAGGAGCCGGTGCATTCCCCTGTTTCCACCGCCAGAGGATTCCGCTCCGTGCGGTAGGGGCCGATAAAGCGATCCCGCAGGCAGTCAAAACCGTCAGGCTGGAAATTGGCGGAAAAAAACTGGTAGCCATTCTCTTCATAATAGAGGTCGTGCTCGATGATGCCATCCTCGTACCGGCTTCCGGCTGCATACAGGCTCATCTGGAAGTTCCGGTTGTCCATATCGATGTGGTGGAAGCTGAACTCCAAATAGGAATAGACGGATATCTTTCGGGGGCACCCGGAATCGTTGTGCAGCGTAACATCCCAGATTTCCACAGGGTCATCCATAGCAACAAACAGGGTCTGCCTGGCATCGATACCGCTGTAGTTGCACAGGTATTTGCAGTAGCTCAGGCCATGGCGGCAGCTGTAGTGTTCCTTTGGCTTGCCTACGGGCTGCCAGGAAATGCTCCAATACTCCCCTGTTTCCTCGTCCCGGAGGTAAATATAGTGCCCCGGTCCGTCCATAGGCACCCCATTGGGGCGAAACCGTGTAATCCGGTGATATTCCGGGGATTTGTAAAGGAGATACCCTCCTGCCGTGTGGTTGAATACGCCGTACATATCCTTCAGACCGATATAGTTCGTCCAGGAAACCGGTACATCCACCCGGTCGATCACATACTCCCGCTTGGCATTGTCGAAATATCCGTAACGCATGGCAAGATCCTCCCAGCCTGATTCATTTTAAGCATTTTCAGTATACCGAAAAACTATCCAAAATAACAGGGCGCTGGTTGCAGAATCTTGTCTGTAATTGCCTAATTTCAGTGAGTTCACCGCAAGAATACCAGGCCGGTGCGCCGGTTGCGTATTTATTTGCGGAAGACTCCTGGTGCCAATGCTCCACCTTATGGTATATTGCATTCATACCGCATCCGGCTTTCAGAAAATTTTCTCTACCGCTTTCCATTTTGCGCAAAATGGTATATAATGAAGCGTACCTGTATAAGAAGGAGCAAGCTATGATAGAATGTATGGAAATTTTGCCCGGCATCCGGCTTTTTTGTTATCCGGACAGCCGGTTTAAGCAGAGTGCGCTGAGTATCCAGTTTGTGCGGAAAATGGATAGCCGGGAAGCGGCTATGAACGCGCTGATTCCCAGTGTCCTGCTGCGGGGCACCAATACGGCTATGGATCTGCGCCGGATTACCCAGCGGCTGGACGATTTATACGGCGCTTCTGTAAGCCCTGTTTCCCGCCGGGCGGGGGACTACCAGACCACCGGATTTTATGTAAGCATGATGGATGACCGGTTTGCCCTGGATGGAGACCGGGTCCTGGAAAAAACACTGGAATTTGTTGGACAGCTGCTGTTTGATTATCCGGTGCGGGACGGTGGCTTTCTTCCCGACTTTGTGGAAGGGGAGAAAACCAACCAGATTGCCGCCATCCAGGCGGAACGGAACGACAAGCGGGTATACTGCGCCAATCAGCTGCTGAAAGCCATGTGCGCCCAGGACCCCTATGGCCTGCCCCGAATGGGAGAAACAGAGGATGTCCAGGCCATTACCCCCCAGGCACTGCTGGAATACTATCAGCGTCTTCGCCGGGAAAGTCCGGTACTCATTCACTATATAGGCAGCGCGGCCCCGGAGCAGGTGGCAGCATTGCTTACCGATATGTTTGCCAGGGAACCCCGCCAGGTTGTGGCGTTGCCGGAGCAGACCGGTCTGCTGCTCAGTCCCCGGCAAGATCTGCGTGAGCAGATGGAAATCGCCCAGGGTAAGCTGTGCATGGGCTTTGTCACCCCCATCACCAACCGGGACCCCCGTTTTGCCGCCATGCAGGTGACCAACTGCATCTTCGGTGGAGATGCCACATCCAAGCTTTTTATGAACGTGCGTGAAAAGCAGAGCCTGTGCTACAGCATCGGCTCTTCCTACTACAGCGCCAAGGGGTTGGTTCTGGTATCGGCAGGTATTGATTTTGACAAAGAGCAGCATGTGCGTCAGGAAGTGCTGGCACAGCTGGATGCCTGCCGCCAGGGCAGGCTGACCCTGGAGGAAGTACACGCAGGTAAGGCCGCACTGCTTTCTTCCCTGCGGGGAACACACGATTCTCCTGCCGCGATTGAAAGCTACTATTCCTCCATGTCCCTGGGCGGCAGCGGTCTGACACCTCAGGCACATATGGCTGCCCTGGAGAAGGTGACCGCTGAGGATGTCATTGCCTGTGCCCGGACATTGTCGCTGCACAGCACCTATTTTCTGGAAGGAGGAAGCGTATGAGCTGGACATACTATCCGGAACTGGACGAGCGGGTATTCCGTGAAACCCTGCCCAACGGGCTGGATGTGGTGGTAATCCCCAGAAAGGGCTTCAGCCGGAAAATGGCCTATTTCGTCACGGATTTCGGATCCATCCACACCAAATTCACACTGGATGGGGAATCCTTCCAGGTTCCCGCCGGAGTGGCCCACTACCTGGAGCACAAAATGTTTGATCTTCCCGGCGGAAGAGATGTCTTTGCCGAGCTGGCCGCCCTGGGTGCCTTCGCCAACGCCTTTACCAGCTACGATATGACTGCCTATTATTTCTCCTGCACGGAGCAGTTCGAAACATGTCTGAAGCTGCTGCTGGAATTTGTCTCCACACCCTATTTCACTCAGGAGAGTGTGGAAAAGGAGCGGGGCATCATCGACCAGGAAATCGGCATGAACGAAGACGCACCGGACAGCAAGGGCTTTGAGAACCTGGCGGAAGCGATGTATCAGAATCATCCCGTTCGGGTTCCCATTCTGGGCAGCCACGAAAGCATCCGCCAGATTACACCGGAAATTCTGGAACTGTGCCACCGGGCATTCTATACCCCGGGCAATATGCTGCTGTGTGTCATGGCAGACGTTGACCCGGAGACAGTGACCACCCTTGCCCGGGAAATGCTGGGAAACGCGAAAAAAAGCGTGGGACAGAAGGAAACCAGCTGGCCGGAACCGATGACCTGCACCCAGCCGCTGGTTCGCACCCAAATGGAAGTGGCCATGCCAAACTTCACCCTGGGCTTCAAATGTGAGCCTCTGGGACAGGGGGAGGCTGCCATTCGGGAGGAAATGCTGGCTGATCTGGCAGCGGAAGCCCTGTTTGGAGAATCCTCCGCACTGTACCTGCGCCTGTATGAACAGGGGCTGATTGACAGCTCCTTCGGCGGTGGCTTTGAGACCATAGACGGCTGTGCGCTGCTCACCTGCGGAGGAGACAGCAACCAGCCGGAACAGGTGAGGGATGCCATTGTGACCCGGGCGCAGGAACTGTGCTGCCAGGGAATCCCGGATACGGATTTCCAGCGGATGAAGCGCAGCGCCCTGGGGCGGCGGATCAAAAGCCTGGACTCCTTTGACGCCACCTGTTTCCGGGTATGCGCCTACCATTTCGATGCCTTTGACTACTTCCGCTTCCCGGAAGTATACCGGGCCATTGACAAAAAAGATGTGGAGGCATTCCTCCGCCGGGTGGTTACCAAGTCCCGCAGCTGCCTGTCCATTATTGAGCCTGTCCGGAAGGAGAACACACCATGAACCTGAATCCCGCAAACTATTCTTCCATTTCTTTCCCTCTCCTGGGAATTGAAGTGAACCCTCCCAGAAGCTTTTCCATCGGCCCGATGACCATTCACCTGTATGGCATCGTCATCGCCCTGGGTCTTCTGCTGGCCGGTATTTACTGCTGCCGCCGCAGCAAACGTGCCGGACTGACAGAAGATGATATTCTGGACGGCATTTTGTGGATCACCCCCTTTGCCGTACTGTGTGCCAGAGCCTACTATTGCGCCTTCAGCTGGCAGGACTACGCTGCAGATCCTGTTTCCGTCCTGTACATCTGGAACGGCGGCCTCGCCATCTATGGTGCGGTGCTGGGTGCCGCTCTGGGTGTGGTGATTTACTGCAAAATCAAAAAATGCTCCCTGCCCGCCCTGCTGGATCTTGTGGTAATGGGCTTCCTGATCGGCCAAATTATGGGACGCTGGGGCAACTTCTTCAACCGGGAAGCATTCGGTGCGGCAACAGACGCCTTCAGCCGTATGGGGCTGTACAATACCGTCACCGGCCAGTGGGAATACTACCACCCCACCTTCCTGTATGAAAGCCTGTGGAACCTGTGTGGCTTCACTGCCCTGCATTTTCTGGCTCCCAAGCGGAAATACGATGGGCAGATGGCACTGGGCTATGTTGCCTGGTACGGTGCCGGACGAACCATCATCGAGGGGCTGCGGGTAGACAGCCTGTACTGGGGCAGCTTCCGGGTAAGCCAGCTGCTGGCCGGCATCAGCTGCACCATTGCCGCAGCACTGCTGCTGGTACTGGCTTTGCGCCCCCATGACCCGGAAAAGCTGACGGAAAGAAAATACAACACTCTTCCGGAAGAACAAGCTGCCCCGGAAGAGGCACCGGAAAACACACAAGGAGACGAAACATGAACGTTACATTTATCGGTACAGGCTGCGCCATGGTAACCAAGCGGTATAATACCTGCTTTCTTCTGGAAGACGGGAACCGGAAGCTTCTGGTGGATGCCGGCGGCGGCAATGAGATTTTGGTGCGTCTGGAGAAGCTGGGTGTTCCCGTCACCGCTCTGGGCGGTATGTTCGTCACCCACAGCCATACGGATCATATTCTGGGCACGCCCTGGATCATCCGTGCTGTAGCAACAGCGATGGCAGAAGACGGGTATACAGGCACCTTCACCGTAGCCGCCTGCAAAGAGACCCTGGAGCATGTGCGCACCATCTGCCAGATGATTCTGGGCAAGAAGATGACCAGGTATTTCGATAACCAGATTCTCTTCCGGGAAGTGACTGACGGGGAAGATCTGGAACTTGCCGGTTTCCAACTCACCGCCTTTGATATTGGCTCTCAGAAAATGAAGCAGTTTGGCTTCCAGCTCCACTTGTCTGACGGGCAGGAGCTTTGCTTCGCCGGAGACGAGCCGGTAAAGCCTACTACAGAGCGCTACGCCCAGGGTGCCAAATGGCTGTTTGCCGAGGCATATTGCCTGTTCGAAGACCGGGATGCCTACCAGCCCTACCAGCGCAGCCACGTGACCTCCCTGGATACCGCCCGGCTGGCACAGCAGCTGAAAGTGGAAAATCTCGTAATCTACCACACGGTGGACTACGGCGAAGACCGGAGACAACGCATGACCCAAGAAGCACAGAGCCTGTACACAGGCAACGTATTCGTACCGGAAGACATGGAAAGCATTTCCCTGGAATAACCCAAGCGCCAGCCGAAAAGGCTGGCGCTTCGCCATTATGGGGTGTCAGATGGTACCTGTAACTGTCACGGTGGCAGTGCCCGGGGTAGTGCTCCAGGTGCCATCGGTATTCTGGATATAGGTCGCGGCAGGAACCGTGATCTGTCCCGGAAGCGTTGTAAACAGACCTGTGGCGGCATCATAGGAATAATTGACTCCGGCTGTCCAGGCAGCGGTATTGTAAGTCACCGTCAGGTTCGTCAGCCTGGGATTGAAGGTATCCGTCAGCACCGCCTGATCTGCGGTACCGGCCGGGATGCTGCCCCGGTTGGCGATGACAAAGGTGTAGGTGATCTGTCCATTTTCCGCCACCGCCGTGGGAGAAAGCGCTTTGGTCACCTGCAAATCCACCGCGGATGCATTGCCGATGGTGGTGCTGGCGGTGACAGGGTTGGAGATTCCGCCTGTGGCCGTAACCTGATTGGTCACCGTAGCTTCCGTGCCCAATGGTGCAAACGCCGTAACCGTCGACTGGTAAATCAGCTGGACATTGCCTCCGGCGGGAACCGTAATGCCGGTAATGGTCAGCGGTGCGGTGGAAGCAACCGCGGGCGGTGTTTGCGCCACACCATTAGAGAAGAGGCGCAGGGAATTCTCTTCATAAGCCAGAGGATACAGCGTTGCGCTGCCCAGACTGTAGCTGCCCAGTTGATCCGTCAGAGTCAAATTTGTCAGCGGAAGATTTCCGCTGTTTACCATGGAGACCACAAAACTCACCCGGTCACCGGGGCGGTAACGCTCCGGCAGAGCGGTTTTGGTCATGGACAGCGTTTCCAGCAATTCTCCTGTGACGGTATTGGAGTCCGTCGTCCCCCCGCTGTAGGTCAGGGTCGCGTAGTTCGTAAATCTTGCCATAAACACACCTCATTTCTGGTTTTGGGGATCCCCCCTGTTCCAGAATACGAAAATCGGCGGAAAAAGGTGTATATTTTCCGGCTCCATTCCGCTGTGACATCCGCCGTAAACCCATGCATGCGTCCCTTGCCGGTACGCAGCAGTGCTTTGTTTGTAAGCGTAAAACCTACCAGCGACTTGCAGTGAGCTCGCCGGTATGAGACAAT
>CAZCRO010000037.1:0-22446 GCA_964501115.1 uncultured Oscillospiraceae bacterium | reverse complement strand
TTGAGAAATATCGAATCAAATCGCTTTCGTTCCGATTTGGCAGTACGTCCAGAATAGAGATATCTCCTTTGAATGGATTGGTGGTACTTTTTATTCTACTGGATTTTGTCTCTATGCTCAACCACTATTTATGACAATGGGGCCAGGCTCATCGCCTGACCCCAACATTTCTTATAGAACCCTTTTTTCTTATTTGATGGGAACCAAACGGAAACGCTGGCCACGCTGAATCAGATCCATGGCAAGCAGCGCGTTCTGTGCTACTTGGCCGATGACATTTACACGGCTGTCCGCAGGAAAATCCTGACGGAGCAACTGGATTTCTCCAGTGTATCGGCCATAATTTGCGTTATCGATGGTAACGCAGCCCCGTTTTCTGGGAAGAGGAGCCTCAGGGGCAATGGCTTGTCCCTTGCAGGAGTAGGTTCTGGACTCCTGGAATCGAACCATCCATTTGGGGGAGTCTATCCGGCAGGTAAATACCTGGCCATACAGGTGCTGCCATTGCTGGGAAAGGGTTGCGGGAACAGAGAGAATGTCTTCCTTTTGGTACAGGGCAATGTACTCCGCCTCCTCAGGGCAAAGCCCCGGATCGCCAATAAACACGCCGTCCATATGGAATGTTTGCAGCATATGGGCGTAGGCAGCACTGGGAGGGCAGTTCCGGTGGGCTTCCAGCGTAGGCAATCCCTCAAACAGGGGGCCTCGCTTTTCCGCGTCACCGGGAATGAAGGCCAATACTTTCAGTCCGGCATCTTGCAGAGCCAGGGTGGTTTGCAGCAGAAGATCTTCGTCCAGTCCTGTTTCCGGGCGGGGGTAGAAATTGTGCATGGCGTATACTTCCTTGCCGATTGCGGCAATGCGCCGTGCATCCTCTGCAGTGGTGGTAGAGGCATTGAGGACGATAGGCATTCTTTTGGCCATTTCCCCGATCTCCTCCGGGGAAAATCCGTAGTCAATGCGTAGTGCCCATAGTCCCAGTTCCTGGGCAAGGCTGGGCAGATCCTTGCAGCCAAACTGAGCCAGGGTTTTAACAGACACATCCGCAACGATGCGAAAGCCGCTGCTGTTCAGCGTCCGGCAGATTTTCCGGGCACGGTCGCAGTAGTCATCGCTGAATTCTTCGCTGATGTGCAGGGATAAAAAAACGGGGACTCCCGTTCCTGCCCAGCCAGCCAGTGTTGGCCACTGGCTGGCGAAGGTGGACAGGTATAGGGAGAACCCCAGAAAATTATGCAGCTGCAACTTCTTCGTCCTTCAGAGTGAAGTTGGTGAAGAGGAAGCCCATGATGTAGGAGATAACCAGGCCGACAGCGTAGAAGCACATGGTAGAAACAGCGGAGTTACCACCGGCAACCATGATGGGCAGAGCCAGCACACCGGAGGGACCCCAGGTGGTAGCGGCAACCTTCATGGCCATGCAGAATGCACCGCCGAAGCCAGCGCCCAGACCGGCAGTGATGAAGGGCTTGCCCATGGGCAGGGTGACACCGTAGATCAGAGGCTCGCCGACACCCAGGACACCTGCGGGCAGAGCGCCGCCGATGACCTGCATCATACGATGGTTGCCGGTCTTCTTAGCCTTCAGCCAGATAGCGATGGCAGCGCCGACCTGACCGGCACCGGCCATGGCCAGAGCGGGGTACAGGGTAACGAAGCCGATGGTCTCCAGCTGGACGGTGTACAGAGCCACCAGGCCGTGGTGCATACCCATAGCGACCAGGGGCAGGAACAGGAAGGAGCCGAGGAAGCCGGCGATCATACGCACGAACACGCTCTCAGACATGCAGACAGCGCCGACGATGGAAACCAGCAGGTTGGAAATCAGGCCGGTGATGGGCATGATGACCAGGATGTAGGGGATGACACAGACAAACATGATGATGATGGGGGAAACAACGATGTCCAGTGCGTCGGGCATCTTGCTGCGGACCCACTTCTCAACCTTGCTCATCAGCAGAACGCCCAGGATAACGGCCAGAACGCCGCCACGGCCGGAGCGCAGAACTGCATTCAGGGGGTCTCCGCCTTCGGCAACCCACATGCCAACCAGAGGAGCGATGTTGTTGATGTTACCCAGGGTGGTGATCATGCCCAGCATGCCGCCCAGGATGGGGGTAGCGCCGAAGCGCTCAGCAGCACGGTAGCCAGCCCATGCGGTGATATAGGTCATGAATGCGGCATTGATCATGCTCAGGAACTGATGCAGGATGTACAGCAGCTTGATGTCTGCGTAGCCGGGGCAAACCTGAGTGATCAGGGTAGCGATACCGGAGCACAGACCGGCAGCGATAACGCCGGGGATCAGGGGAACAAAGATGTCACCCACAGCCTTCAGGGCGTTCTTCACAGGGTTCTGCTTCTGGCCGGCCTTCATGGCAGCCTTGTTTTCCTGCCAGGAAGCCTCGGTGGACATACCTTCGGCAACACCGGCATCTGCCTTGAACAGATCGGTAACCTTCTTAGCCTTGCCGGGACCCAGCACGATGTGCAGGTTGTCCATTTCAATCACCTGCAGAACGCCTTCCGTCTGCTTCAGACCTTCGATGTCTGCCTTGGCGTAGTCCTTCAGGTTTACGCGCAGACGGGTCATGCAGTTGGTGGCTGCGGCAACGTTTTCCTTACCGCCTACCAGCTCCAGGATCTTGAGGGAAAGTTCTTGATTTGTCATTTTTACACCTCATTAGATAATATTGATGGTTTACTGCCCCTTGCGGAGCATTTACAAAACAGTCCGAGGACTGACAATGTACGTGTTTCTTTTTAGGAAATGGCGTCCCGCACGTGGCCGTTGGCCTTTTCCAGACGCTGCTTGGCTTCTTCCAGAGAGCAGTCAGCCAGAATCATGGTGATTGCGGTTTTTGCGCTGCCGCCGGCCAGGGCAATCTTCTCGGCGGCGGTCTCCCGGTCGCAGCCGGTGGCCTCCATAACGATGTTCTGGGCACGGACAACCAGCTTCTCATTGGTCTGCATCACGTCTACCATCAGGTTCTGGTAGGCCTTGCCACAGCGAACCATGGTTGCGGTGGAGATCATGTTCAGGATCAGCTTCTGGCAGGTGCCGGACTTCAGCCGGGTGGAACCGGTGAGCACTTCCGGGCCGGGCACCACTTCAATGGCCAGCTCTGCTGCTTTGCCGATGGGGGAACCGGGGTTGCAGGAAATGGCAACGGTATGGCAGCCAACTTCCTGGGCGTAAGCCAGGCCACCCAGTACATAGGGAGTACGGCCGGATGCGGCAATGCCGATAACCGTATCCTGCGTGGTCAGGCCGATGGCAACCAGATCTTCCCGACCCAGTTCACGGCTGTCTTCCGCACCTTCCACAGCCTTTACAAAGGCCTTTTCGCCACCGGCAATCAGGCCAACCACCACTTCCGGAGCAACACCGAAGGTGGGAGGACATTCTACGGCATCCAGAACACCCAGACGGCCGCTGGTGCCTGCGCCCATGTAGATAATCCGGCTGCCGGATTCTACGGAATGGGTGGTCCATTCAACGCACTGGGCAATGGCGGGCAGTGCGGGGGCGATGGCCTGGGGGATTTTGGTGTCCTCCTGGTTCATCACGGTAACAATTTCCAGAGCGGACATGGTATCCAGATTCATGGTATTCTGGTTCCGGGTCTCAGTGGACATATTTTTCAGATTTAAACTCATATTGACTGGCTCCTTTACTTAGGACGACGGTTAAGAAATAGTTTATTCACATTGTTCACAATTATGATACACAAAAAGTTACTTTGTGTCAATAGGAGAGGGCAAAAGTGAAACTTTGTTTCATCATTCGGTTATAATCCACTTTTTTTCTATGAAAAATCGAAACCTGTAGAAAATATATCCGGTAAATTGTGCATTTTGCACATCCTGGCTTGACAGAATTCCGCAGGAAAGTTATACTTGGGAAAAGAGCAAAAGGGGAGGAAATGGTTATGAAAAGTGCGCTGCTGCTGTTGCGGGAATCCGCAGGCTCTTTGAGTGATACGGAGCGGGACATTGCGGAATTTATCCTGGAGGATCCGGAAAAGGCCATCGATATGAGCATCCATGAGCTGGCGAAGCGGACTTTTTCGTCCTCTTCCTCGGTGGTGCGGCTGTGCCACCGGCTGGGCTTCGAAGGGTACAAGGATTTTCGCAAAGCAGTAACCTATGAGCTTGCAGTGCGCCGGCAGAGCCAGGTGGAGGAGCAGAAGGAGCTGAAACGTTCTGATAGTCTGGAAGAGATCATAGAGAAAATTACCTACAAGAATATCATGTCCCTGGAAGATACCCGCAATCTGATGGATGTACAGAGCCTGCAGGAGTGCCTGTGGCGTATTCGTAAGGCCAGATGCATCCATCTGTTCGGCCTGGGAGCATCCCTGATTGCGGCAAAGGATCTGTATCTCAAACTGCTGCGGCTGAACAAGCTGGCAGTGATCAATGAGGACTGGCATTCCCAGCTGGTGCAGGCGCACAATGCCACGGAAAAGGATCTGGGGATCGTCATCTCTTATTCCGGTAATACTTCCGAGGTCATTGAGTGCATGAAGGCGATGAAAGAGAATGGTACCCCCATCATAGCCATCACACGCTGCCTGCCCAGCCCGGTCTCACAGCTGGCAGATCACAAGCTGTATACCACAGCCAACGAGTCAACATTCCGAAGCGGCGCCATGTCTTCCCGTATTTCCCAGCTGAACATCATTGACATTCTCTATACCGCCCTGGCAAACTCCCAGTACGAGGAGTCCCTGGAGCAGCTCTCCAAGACCCACATCCGTAAGCCGGGGAACAATGGATAAAGAATGACTGCCATTTCCTGTGTCTACTGCGGCATCGTTTGCCGTGCAGAGTGGGAAATGGCAGCTTTTTTAACTTTTTAGCAGAAACGTGGAGAGAGAAGCGGGGGGATTTCTGCGTCAAGCAGATGGTCTTGCAGTCGCACAGTGAGGGGGAATGCGAACTCTCTGCGGTTCAGAACAATCAGGACGATGGTACTGTCCGGATTGCGGAAGGCAACCTGCTCCAGATCTGAGGTATACACACTGGAGGCAATTCGCCGGGCACCACTGGCAAGATATTGGGAAAAATGACGGATATAGTGGAAAGAAAGCTGATAGCTGAGTGTTCCGGTTTGGGTATTGCAGAGAATCGGTGCTTCACAGAAATTACCGGCGTAATTGGGGCCACCCCGGTCATTCAGGCAGATGTTCCAATCCACGAATTGATCCATTCCCGCAGCCAGATTGCCAATCATATCATGGCCGTAAAGCTGGGCATTTTCCAACTGGTTGGTGCCAAAGCGGCTGTATTCTATGCAGCCTTCGGAAAACATCAAATGCTTTTCCGGAAATACTTCTCTTACAAGACGCACGGCATCAAAATGGTCACCGCTGTACCAGTGAAAGGCAACACCGGAAAATTTTTTTCGATTTTGTGGGGTAATGACGGAAAAAGCCCGGTCGAAAAGGCGCTCTTTGCTGTGATCCCAGATATATAGTTGCACATCATTCAGCCCTGCTTTTTCCAGCTCCGGACAGAGATGTTGTGTCAATAATTCCTGCTCCTCTTCCGGAGAAAAAAGGCAGCTGTCCCAGCTCTGGGTGGCGTTTGGTTCATTTTGGACGGACAGGCTGGTTACCAGAATACCCCGGGAGCGGAATTCTTGTATGTACCGGCAGAGATAGCGTGCCCACTGGGTATAGTATGCTTTTTCAAGATGTCCACCCCCGGTGCGGCTCCGGTTTGTTTTCATAAAGGCAGGGGGCGACCAGGGGGAGAGCATTACGGGCAGGACTTTTCCGGCAGCACGGTATGCTTCCAAAATCCATCGGATCACCCGGCTTTCCACCCGCTGAAGAGAGAAACTTTGAAAATCTACATGTATCCTCCTTGCAAAGTGTAAAATATATGGATCCGTATTGGAACTCATAACGTTTTGACCGGGCCATCTGATTGGCCGGGGAGCATGGTGGGGGCCATCATGTGTGTAACTTTTTCCGTTCTGCCATTCAGGCGTTCCAGGAGTGTGGCGGCCAGAAGTCTGCCAACTTCGTAGATAGGCTGATGGATGGTGGTGATGGTGGGACTGGAAAGCAGGTGATGCCCAAGACCATCGAAGCCTAAAAGAGAGATGTCTCCGGGGATGGCATATCCGTGGGCTTTCAGCTGGGAGGCGACACCTATGGCAATGGTATCTGTGGCGCAGAAAACTGCTGTGATGCCTTGCATCTGAATGATTTCCCGTGCAGCCATTTCGCCGCCGTCCACACTGTTCGGGGTATACAGAACCAGGCCGGGGTCATAGTCCAGTCCATTGCTTTCCAGCGCTTGCCGGTATCCTTCCAGACGGTCTACGGTGTAGTCCTTGTCTTCCAGAACATTGATCATGGCAATTTTCTTATGCCCTTGGGCAATCAGATGCTCCACGCCACATTTGGCACCTGCCAGGTTATCTACGTCCAGGCAGTCTACCTGGGGAATGTCGGAGTGGCCGAACAGAACGACAGGCCGGTTCCGTTCTGAAGCATATTGAGCAAATTCCCGAATCTCATTTTTCAAAAGTCCGGTGACAATATAGCCATCGCACAAGTGTTCCCGCTTGCGGTTGCGCAGGATCAGGAAGGAATAATAGTGTTCGCTGAGCACGCTGCTGATGCCGGCGATAAAATACATGACAAAGGGGTTGGAAAGGGCGATAGATTCCGGTATATATACGTCAATCACACCGCAGCGATTTGTGGCCAGGCTTTTTGCCGCAATATTGGGGGTGTACTTCAGTTCACGCATGGCGGCCTCAACTTTCAGCCGTGTCTTTTCTTTGACGGTATCCGGGCAGTTTACTACCCGGGAGACTGTAATAGGCGCAACACCGGCCAACTGAGCCACTTCTTTTAAGGTTGCCATAGGCTCCTCCTTTAAAATGGTAGCGCTATCATTTTGGACTTGCATTCAAGCGCTATCCCTAAATGGTAGCGCTATCATTCTTGACAAGTTTATCCTAGCACAACTTGGACAAAAAGGCAAGAAGAAAAAAGTAAAACAATGAGGGTTTGTGAGAGTTGCACAATTTCTCGCGGGTGATTCCGTTGACTATGACAGAAGAAAAAATCCATAAGCAAACGTGACTGGTTGCTTACGGATCTGGGTACACATAAAAGGATCACTGTATCTGGCGGAAAATAAGAGGGGGGTTACGTCGCGGAAAGGCCAGAGAAAAGAAACACCACTTTTGTCCGCAGACAAAAGTGGTGTTTCCTGGTGGGGGATGGTGGATTCGAACCACCGAAGCTATAAGCAGCAGATTTACAGTCTGTCCCCTTTGGCCACTCGGGAAATCCCCCTTATTTCGTTCGCCTTTTGTGTGGAGCCGGTAGACGGACTCGAACCCCCGACCTGCTGATTACAAATCAGCTGCTCTACCAACTGAGCTATACCGGCAGGTGTCCACTCAAGGCTTCTGTATTATACCATGAAAACAGAAATTGTCAAGTACTTTTTTACGTGAACCTAAAAAATATGGCAGACAGGGTCAATCCTGCCTGCCATATTGGAGATATTTGAAAATTTGCACTGTATCCGTTTATACAGCGTGACCGGTAGCCTTGATCACATCGATCACGCTGTCTACCAGATCCTGGCAGACGACCTTGCTTTCGGCCTCTACCATCACCCGGATTACAGGCTCTGTGCCGGATTCCCGCACCAGAATCCGTCCGGTGCTGCCCAGCTGTGCCGCTACATCGGCAATGGCCTTCTGCACATTGGGGTCGTTTTGTGCGGCAGCCTTGTCATCTACCCGCACGTTTTTCAAAACCTGAGGATAGAATGTGAAGCCTTCACACAGCTGGCTCAGAGTCTTTTTCTTGGCCAGCATGGCTTCCATTACCTTCAGGCTGGTGAGAATACCGTCTCCGGTGGAGGCGTAACGGGAGAAGATAATGTGTCCGCTCTGCTCGCCGCCCAGGCGATAGTTATTGAGCATCATGTTTTCGTAAACATATTTGTCGCCCACCTTGGTCTTCTCGTACAGAATACCTGCCTCGTCAAAAGCCTTGTACAGGCCAAAGTTGGACATAACTGTGGTCACCACAGTGTTGCCCATAAGCAGCCCCTGTTCTTTCATGACCTTGCTGCAAATGTAGAGAATGTGGTCGCCGGTGATGATGTTGCCCTTTTCGTCTACGCACAGGCAGCGGTCAGCATCGCCGTCGTAGGCGAAGCCAACATCCAGACCATTTTCAATGACAAAGCGCTGCAGACCTTCGATATGGGTGGAACCGGCGTTGGTATTGATATTGTAGCCATCCGGCTGGGCGTTGATCACATAGGTCTTCGCCCCCAGGGCGTCGAACACATTTTTTGCAATATTCCAGGAGCTGCCGTTGGCGCAGTCCAGGCCGACCCGCATGCCTTTAAAGGAGTAAATCCCCAGGCTGATCAGGTAGCCAATGTACCGGTTCCGTCCGGAAACATAGTCTACAGTGCGGCCGATCTGCTCCCGTTTCGCAGCGGGGAGGGTATCCCAGCGGCGGCCGAAGCATTCCAGCTCGCCGTCGATATAAGCTTCAATCAAGCTGATTACGCCTTCGTCCATTTTCTCGCCGGAGCTGTTGATCAGCTTGATGCCATTGTCGTAGTAGGGGTTGTGGCTGGCAGAGATCATAATGCCGCAGTCGAACCCATCGGTGCGTGCCACATAGGCCACAGAGGGGGTGGTGGTAACATGCAGCAGATAGGCATCCGCACCGGAGGCAACCAGGCCGCCTACAAGACTGTATTCAAACATATAGCTGGAACGCCGGGTATCTTTGCCGATTACAATGCGGGCAGGCTCGTCGGAGCCGCCCCGGCGCTTCAGCTGGCAATAGTACCAGCCCAAAAAGCGACCTACTTTAAATGCGTGGTCAGCGGTCAGGGTTACATTGGCTTCTCCACGGAAGCCATCGGTCCCAAAATATTTTCCCATAAATTCACCTTATCCGTTTCTTCTTATAGAGTTTTGGCTACGATCACGCCGTTGTTCTTCCAGATGCTGTAAGAGGGAACTACACCCCGGACGCAGCTGGTGGGGTAAACATTGCTGTGGGGGCCAATCACCGTCCCGGGATTCAGCACGCTGTTGCAGCCCACTTCCACAAAGTCACCCAGCATGGCACCGAATTTTTTGAGCCCGGTGGGAATCTGCTCTTGGGAGGACTTCACCACAACAAGAGTTTTATCGGATTTTACGTTGGAAGTCAGGCTCCCTGCACCCATGTGGGATTTGTATCCCAGAATGCTGTCACCCACGTAATTGTAGTGGGGAACCTGGACATTGTCGAAAAGAATCACATTTTTCAGCTCTACGGAGTTTCCAACTACGCAGTTCTCTCCAACCAGGGCGCTGCCCCGGATGAAGGCACAGTGGCGCACTTCTGTATTGGCTTCGATGATGCAGGGGGCACCCAGAAAAGCGGTGGGGGCGACGGTGGCGGTTTTATGTACCCAAACCTGGGGACTAACCTGATGGTAGTCTTCACCTAGCCGGGCACCCAGATCCAGAATAAGCTGCTTGATGCCGGACAGCGCTTCCCAGGGATAAGTAAACCCTTCCAGGTAACTTCCCGCGGCGCTGTGGCTCAAGTCGTATAAGTCCTTAACAGTCAGCATAGCCATGCTCCTTCCTGTGGTGTACAATTTCACATCCCTTACTATACACCAGAAAATGGGGGACTGTCAATTGCTTTTTGAAAAATTTACATATTTCTTTTTAACATTTATCGATATGCACATAATGTCGGAAAAAATCTCTGACTGAAAGCCGGTTCTGTCAAATGTGAATGCCCCGCTTTAATGGGAGTACTTTTCTATGATGGTTTTTACGGATTCCTTTTGCCACAGATTTTTCCATTTTTTCCGCAAAAAAGAAGGAATTGTGGCCCATTTTTCGGTGATACTAGCTTTGCGGAGGAAAACCGCGAAACAATCGGTAAAGGAGAGAATATTATGAAGAGCAATAATCAGATCAACATTCCCCAGGCTAAGGAAGCTATGGACAAGTTCAAGATGCAGGCCGCTCAGGAAATGGGCGTGAACCTCACCAACGGCTACAACGGCCACCTGACTTCCCGGGAGGCCGGCTCTGTAGGCGGTCAGATGGTGAAGAAAATGATCGAAGCCTACGAGAACAGCATGCAGTAATATTTCCTGCATTCGTGCATTGACGCATTCGGCAGATTCGGGTTGGCGCATGGCTGACCCGGATTTGCTGTTTTTTCGGAAGAAAGCGCATGCTTTATGTTTGCTGCAAAATAGTTTGAAATCTTTCTGCAATTATATGCTTTTTAAAGCATTCATGCTGTATTTATACGGGAAAAACGCACTCCTTTTTTGCTTTATTTGTTCGGAAATGTCGTATATTGTCGATAATTGTCGAAAAATAAATGCTTTATGCAGATTGAAAAAGGCACAATCCTATGGTATGCTTTATTTACCGGACAGTTGATTAACGGAATGACCACTTGTGATAACTTCCGGTATACATACGACAAGGAGGCAACGAATTTGGAGACTTTATCACTATTGATTGCTGACAGCTCCGAAGAGTTTCGCTCCGCTCTCGTCAATGCGCTTCAGGAGGAATACCGAATCCAGACCTGCCGCACAGGCAAAGAAGCACTGAATTTACTCCGGCAAAACAAGCCGGACATTATGATCATGGATTTGATGCTGCCGGAACTGGACGGCATCGGCCTTCTGCAAGCTATGGACGCAAACGGAGTCCATCCCATCGTTTTGGCTACAACCAGACTGGCCAACGATTACGTGGTGGATGCGACAACAAAGCTGGGCGTGGAGTATCTCATGATCAAACCCTGTGACGCACAGGTGATTGCCAGCAGAGTGCGGGATCTGAGCCGGAAGCGACCCAGGCCGCAAAACAGTGCGCCGGATGCCCGTACACACGTATCCAATCTGCTGACCACGCTGGGCATCAGCACCAAGCTCCGGGGCTACTCCTATATGCGGGAAGCCGTGCTATACATGATCGCAAATCCGCTGCAATCCATTACCAAAGAACTCTATCCCAGGGTGGCCAGGAAATTCGAGTGCAACAGCGCCCAGGTGGAGAGATCCATCCGCAACGCCATACAAGGGGCGTGGAATCAGCGGGATGAAGGCGTGTGGTCCCTGCTTTTCCAGCCCGATGCCACCGGCCATGTCCCCAGACCCAGTAACGCTGCCTTCATCACTCGTCTGGCAGACCGGGTAAACCTGGATCAGATGGAATTCTCTCTGGACAAATAATCTTGCTGCTCCATGTTATAAAGAACGCAAAGCCCTTTCCTTGCGCAGGATTCACAAAGGAGGGTGTTACAAAAGAACAGGGGAGAGTATGGTTTGTTCCCGGGTGGAGCATCCCGGTCAACTAAAATGAAGATGCACTCTGTAAAAAAGAACACAGGTTTGGAAAAATCTCTTCCAAGCCTGTGTTTTTTATATTGTGGCACATACAAAATATTCTGCTACTTCCGGTGCAAGTCTTGCATGGAACAGGGGATTGGTATATAATAAACCAAATACCTTGCATAGAAATGGGGAGAAAAAGAATGGAATTTAAGGTTTTGGCGGTAGGAGATGTAGTGGGAGAACCTGGGCTGGATCGGATCAGCCGGTCTCTGCGGAAATTGATCCGTTCTACCGGGGCGGATTTTACGGTGGTCAATGGGGAGAATGCCTCTGTGGTGGGCATTGTGCCAAGACAGGCAGAGGAAATTCTGGATGCCGGTGCGGATGTGATCACCCTGGGTAACCATTCCTTTGGCAAGCGGGAAATTGTCAACTATCTGGAGGATACCACCCGTGTTCTGCGCCCGGCCAATTTGGCTCCCCAAAGTCCCGGTGTGGGTTGGCAGATTTACGAGACCCGGGCAGGGGATGTGGCGGTGATTGATTTGATCGGCCGGTGCAATATGGATTACACTCCGGATAATCCGTTTCTGGCGGTGGAGCGGATTCTGAAAAAGATCGATACCAAGCTGGTGCTGGTGGAGATGCATGCGGAAGCGACCTCTGAGAAGCTGGCTATGGGTTACATGCTTGATGGCCGTATCAGCGCCCTGTGGGGCACCCATACTCATGTGCCCACGGCGGATGCCCGGGTGCTTCCCAAAGGAACAGGCTATGTAACGGATTTGGGAATGACGGGACCGAGGGAATCTGTCCTGGGAATTCGTCCGGAGCTGTCCATCGCCCGCTTTCGGGGAGATCTTACGGAGCGCTATCGCTGGGCGGATGGAGCAACCAAACTGGAAGGGGTTCTGTTCACTTTGGATACGGCTACGGGGCGCTGCCTGAAGGCGGAGAGGGTTGACCTATGGGATTGACATTGCTGCATGCGGCGGATCTGCATCTGGATTCTCCGTTTGCCTCTTTCCTGCCGGATCAGCGGGAAGTGCTGCGCCGGGCGCAGCAGCAGATTCCGGAGAAAATACTGAATCAGTGTAATGCCCAGGGCGCTCAGATCCTTCTGCTGGCAGGAGATGTATTTGATGGTGCTTACAGGCGGGAGACGGCGAGAACCTTGGCAGACTGCCTGGAGGACTGTGGTATCCCTGTTTTCATTACACCGGGAAATCACGATTTCTGGAGTTTGGAATCCCCATGGGAGCGGGAAATGTGGCCGGATAACGTGTATATTTTCCGGGGTAATCTGCAATATGTGGATTTGCCGGAACTATCCTGCCGTGTGTACGGCGGAGGCTACCGGAGTATGGATTGCCCGGGACTTCTGGAAAATTTCCGGGCGGAACGGGAGCTTTCCCATACCATTGGTGTGTTGCATGGAGATGCTTTAACACCCCGGTCTCCATATTGCCCGGTTACAGCGGCACAGGTGGGAGAAAGCGGCCTGGACTATCTGGCGCTGGGGCATGTACATCAGGCGGGCAGCTTCCAAAGCGGCCGTACGCTGTGTGCCTGGCCCGGTTGCCCCATGGGGCGGGGATGGGATGAAACCGGCACCAAGGGAATCTTAAAAGTGGAGCTGGGAGAGAAGACCAGGCTGACCCCGCTGCAAATGGGACTTCCCAGATTTTTTGCCCAATCTGTGGACATAGAAAATTTGGAGCAGACGCTTTCTTCTGTTCTACCGGCTGTGGCCGGAGAAGACTTTTACCGGATTACTCTGACGGGGCGTGGGCAGGTGGATATTCCGGCACTTCAGGAACGCTTCGGGGCGCTGGGGTATCTGGAATTCCGGGACAGGACGCAAATGCCGGAGGATCCCTGGCTTCAGGCCGGGGAGGATAGCTTCCGGGGAATTTTCTTTGATTTGCTGCGGCAGCAGCCGGAAGACCAGGCGGAAGTTGTTAGCCTGGCAGCTCAGATTTCTCAGAAGCTGCTGGATGGGGAGGAGGTGGTGTTGCCGTGAAGATCTATTCTATGACGGCAACTTTCGGCAAGCTGAACCATCAAACTCTGTGCCTGTCGCCGGGACTGCATGTGATTTCTGCCCCCAACGAGTGGGGGAAATCTACCTGGTGTGCGTTCCTGCTGGCGATGCTCTACGGCCTGGATACCCGTGCCAAATCGACAAAAACTGCCTTGGCACCGAAGGAGCAGTATGCGCCCTGGTCTGGGGAGCCTATGTCTGGCCGGATGGATATTTGCTGGCAGGGCAGGGACATTACTCTGGAGCGCAGTACCACCGGAAGGGTTCCTATGGGTAGCTTCCGAGCCTATGAGACGGCAACGGGGGTAGAGCTGCCGGAACTTACAGGGGAGAACTGTGGCAAGAGGCTGCTGGGAGTGGAGCGGGAGGTTTTCTGCCGGGCGGGGTTTATCCGTCAGGAAGAAATGCCTGTCACCCAGAGCCCGGAACTCCATGCCCGCCTGATCAGCCTGGTCACCACCGGAGAGGATACCGGGGATGCCCAGCGCCTGGCCGATGGGCTGAAGGAACTGAAGAACAAGTGCAAATATAATTCAAGGGGACTGATGCCCCAGGTGCAGCAGCAAATTCTTCACCTGCAAGATGCTTTGGAAGAGCTGGATGCTTTGCAAACACAGTGTATCCAGCTGGAAGATAGCATAGAGGAAGGAAAGCGGCGGCAAAGTGCCCTGGAAAATCACCTGAAGGCGCTGGAAAATCAGCAGGCACGGCAGGATGCCCGGCAGGTGGAACAGGCAGAGCAGAATGCCCGCCGATTGCATCAGGAGCAGGAACAGTGGCAGGAATTTTGCGATAATCTCCCCAGCCGTCAGGAGGCGCGACAGCGCCTGGATGAGCTGGGAGCCTACACAACAGCCTGGATTCGATTGGGGCAGGCACAGACAGATTTGCCGCCGGAGCCGGAGCGCCCCCAGGCATTGCCGGCTTTCCGGGGCTTGAGTGGCCGGGAGGCGCTTAGCAAGGCAGAGGCGGACGCAGCCGCGTACCGGGATTCCGTAGGCCGGACGGCGCTAATGCTGTTGCTCTTTGGAATAGTGGCTATTTTGGGCGGTGTCATTTTGGCATTGCCCGGGAAAATGCCAATCCCCGGCATGGCTTTGGCTGGTATCGGATTGGTACTGCTGTCCTTTTCCCTGCTCCACAGTGGCCGGGGGAAAGGGAAGCTGGAGGCATTGGGAAAGGACTACGGTACCCAGGATTGGAAAACCTGGCCGGATCTGGCGGATCAATATGGGGATATGCTGGCTGCCTACAGCCTGGTGTATGAGGATTGGCAGCATAAGAAGAATGCCATTACAGCCCGGCAGGAATCCTTGAACCGGCAGCGCGAGGAATTGTGCCAGGGACGGGAGCCGGAGGAGATGGAGTCGCTGTGCCGTCAGGTTCTGGACAGCTGGGACAAGCTGGATGCGCTGCGTGCCCAGGCGGTTCAGGCACGGGATCATTGGCAGGCACTGGCTGCAATGGCCCGCAGAGAGAACCTGGCCGGGCAGGACGATCTGACGCTGACCCGGGAGGAAACCCGGGTGGCCGGGAAGTCCTTGGAAGAAGAGCTTGCCCGCTGGCAGCATACGCTGGGTGCTTGCCGGGGAAAAATGGAGACTTTGGGAACCAGGGAGGAGCTGGAACGTGCATTGGCAACTGCCCGGGCGCGGGAGAATGCACTGAACCGGTGGCTGGATGCGCTGAACCTGGCACAGCAGACGCTGACCCAGGCGACCCAGGAACTGCAGCGTAAATTTGCGCCCCAGATTTCCCACCTGGCGCAAAGCTATCTGGAAGAACTTACCGGCGGGAAGTATGACCGGCTGTATCTGACCCAGGAGCTTAGTTTGATGGCAGGTGCCCGGGGGGAGGATACACTGCGCAAGGCGACCTGGCGCAGCAGTGGTACCATAGATTTGCTGTATCTGTCCCTGCGGCTGGCCATTGCCAAAATTCTGGCGCCGGAGGCACCGCTGATTTTGGATGATGCCCTGATGCGCCTGGATGACGAACGGCTGGATGCAGCCATGACCCTGCTCCAGAGGCTGGGGGCAGAAAAACAGATCCTCCTGTTTTCCTGCCAGTCCCGGGAAGAGAGCTGGGAGAAAACAGAAGGATCTTCGGAAAAAGCTATGGTGGATTGAAGTGCTATTGCAGATATTGGATGTTCATATCCGATTGTATGCTGCCCCGTAAGCCCGGGGTAGCGTACAATTGGCCATCCTGGGTAAGAAACACGGCATCGAATTCCTGGCTATGGGCATGGTAATAGGTGGCGGCATTCTCCAATCCCATGATGAACAGGGCAGTGGAAAGTCCGTCGCCCAAAGTGCCGTCCCGGCTGATGATGGATACAGAGGAAAGGCCGCTGTCGGCTGGAAATCCGGTGCGTGGGTTGAGAATGTGCAGATAAGTGGTGCCGTCCTGGGTGAAGTTGCGTTCGTAACCGCCGGAGGTGATCACCGCCCTGTCTTCAACCTGGACAATGCAGCATACCCCGGCATCCGGATCCCAGGGATTCCGGATGCCGATGTTCCATTTGGTTCCATCCGGTTTTCTTCCGAGGCACTGGACATTTCCCCCCAGGGAAATCATGGCGCTGGTCACACCTGCCTGGCGCAGAATATCCGTAACACGCTGGGAAGTATACCCCTTGCCAATGGCACCCAGGTCAATGGCCTGACCGGCGCCCAGAGTGACGGCATTTCCGGAAAGTCGAATGCGATCTGCGCCAATCAGCGGTAAGGTCTCCGCCAGCTCCTGTTGAGTGGGAACATGGTAGCTTTCATCATAGAACCCCCAGAGCTGTACCAGGGGATATATGCTTATGTCAAACAAACCGTTGGTTTGAGCGAACAGCTCCAGGGACTTTTCCAGAAGGAAGCGGGTATCTTCGGATACATTCCCGGTTCCACCGGCATTCAGCCGGGATACTTCACTGTCTGGTTTCCCGGTGCTCAGCATGGCATCCAGCCGGAGTATTTCCTGCTGAGCCAGTTCAAGAGCTTCCTGCCGGGTTTCTCCGTAGGCAGTCAGGCTCATAACGGTATCCATAGCGGTCAGATAAACGGTGTCGCTTTCCGTGGCTTCCCCGGCAAAGCAGCCGGAAAGAAGCAGGACGACAAGAAAAACAGGTAATATTTTTTTCACAGGCAAATTCCTCGGCAAAATAAAAGAATCGTGGATAACTGGCGGAAAAATAAGGCTTTTTTCTAAGATTATACCCGTTTTTTAAAAAAAGTAAAGAGCCGGGGTAAAAACACACAAAAAATTAAGGTTGCATTTTTGTCGGATTTATTATAAATTAGACTGGAAATGTTAGTCCCTGGGCATAGATATACAGATGTATTGGCGGGAGTGAGAGAAAAATGGTAGGTTACTATTTGGGCGTGGATGGTGGCGGTTCCCGAACGGAATTGCGGATTGCCGATGAGCAGGGCAGCGAGCTGCTGTGTCTGCATGGTGGCCCCACCAGCTTTAAGTCCGTGGGCAATGCTGCAGCGTTCAACAATATGCGTGAGCTTGTGCGGCAAATGGAAATGGCAGGATTTCGTGCCCGTTTGGTGCGCCGCAGCGTATGGGGCATGTCCGGCTGCGATACTCCGGAAGATCAGCTGGTTTATGAGGCAATGATTCAGCAGGCGGGTTTTGCGCCGGAGAGCACAACAGTTGTCAACGATGCTGTGTTGCCCTTCTGGGCAGCGGCGGATATACCCGGTGTTGTGGTGGTTGGCGGCACTGGCTCTGTAGTAGTGGGCGTGGACAGCCAGGGGAAAGTGTCCCGCATTGGCGGCTGGAACTATGCCTTTTCTGATTTGGGCTCCGGCTACTGGATGGGAAGCCGTCTGCTTCGGGAAATGACTCTGTGGCTGGATGGCTGCCGGGAGGAGTGCGCCACGTTCCGCAAGGTCGAGCAGCAGCTGATGCCCCAGGGAGAAAGCAAAGAGCAGATGCTCTACCGCTTGTCCCAAATGACCAAGGGGGATGAAATTGCCTCCTATGCGCCTATTGTTCTGAATACGGAGGCATCTCCTCTGTGTACCCGTCTGCGCTGGGAAGCTGCAGAGAAGCTGAGCTTGTATGCAGGCACAATGCTGGACAAGTTGAAGAAAAATGGGGAAGAAAATCTGAAAATCGTTCTGGCGGGAAGCTTGTTCCGCAGTGATTATTTCCGGGATATGACCGTGAATGCTATGGAGCAGCATGGCGTCCCGGTGGTGGTAAATCAGGTTTCTCCTGCACTGGGTGGTGTGCGTCTGGCACGGTATTTGGCGGAAAAATAAAATCAGCATATTGTATGGAAAAGAAGGGGCGGTCTCGCTAAAAATGTGAGACCGCCCTTCCTGTTGTTTGTTGTGAGAATACGCTCCTGTGATTGGTAGATATGAATGCTGTTATTTTTAAAAAATTATAATAGATGTAACATTTGAATGCTGGGTTCTTACTATTAGGGTGAGGAACAAAAATTGAAAGGAGTGATCCTGAGTGGAAGATGCGAAGATCATCGAGCTGTTTTTCCAGCGCAATGAGCAGGCTATTAAAGAAACGGATACCGCTTATGGCTGGAAGCTCTATGTCCTGTCCAACAATATTTTAAATAACAGAGAGGGTGCAGAAGAAAGTGTGAGTGATACGTATATGGAAACCTGGAAATCAATTCCTGCCAACTGCCAGTTGGCAGACTGATTGGTGGGGTGAAGCGCAGATTTCCGAAGAAGAAGCCAATGCCATCTTTAACAAATATCCCCGCATTGATCAGGGAATGCGCCCAATCCCGGAACTTTTGAACGGGACTTGATTCATGGGTGCTGTCTCGAAATAATTTGATAAAAACATGTGGGACAGCGCTTTATTCACTGGTTTTACGCAAAAACCCGGCTATTGTACAGCACTTTCTGCACATAGCCGGGTTTTGTATGCACATTTTTAGAAGGCTGAATCTCGTCTTTTAGTGAGACAGCTCCTTTTGGTTATTATGTGATTACAATCCCTGAATCAGGATGACCAGGATAAGAAGCGGCAATACAAACAGAAAATACGGCTTCATCCACTTGGCAACCTTCATACCCTTTCCGGTGTTGGCCTCCTGGCTGTACTTGTCAAAGCCCCAGCCCCATTTGGTCACGCAGAACAGCAGATATACCAGGCTGCCGATAGGCAGCAGAAGGTTGCTTACCAGGAAATCTTCGCTGTCCAGGATGTCCCGGCCGCCGATGGGATGGAAATCCTTCCAGAGGTTATAGCCGAGCACACAAGGCAGGCTGGCCACAAGAACAATGACAAAGTTGATAATTGCGGCTTTCTTCCGGCTCCATCCAAGGGTATCCATGCAGAAAGACATCAGGTTTTCAAACACTGCAATCACGGTGGAGAAGCTGGCGAAGGTCATGAAGAGGAAGAAGAGGCTGCCCCAGATCCGTCCGCCGGACATGTTTACAAAAACATTGGGCAGAGTTATGAAGATCAGGCTGGGACCTGCGTTTACTTCCACGCCGTAACTGAAGCAGGCAGGGAAGATAATCAGGCCGGCGGTCAGCGCCACAAAAGTATCCAGAGCGCAGATCCGGGTACCTTCGCTCAACAAGGTGTGCTCCTTGCTCATGTAGCTGCCGAAGATCTCCATTGCAGCAACACCCAGGCTCAGGGTGAAGAAGGACTGGTTCATGGCGGCGGAGATGACATTGCCCAGGCCTGCCTGCTGTACATTCTGCCAGTTGGGTACAAGGTAGAATTTCAGGCCTTCCGCCGCACCGCTGAGGGTGAGGCTGTGGACAGCCAGCACAACGATGAGAACCAGGAGCCCCAGCATCATTACTTTGCTGATTTTTTCCAGGCCGTTTCGCAAGCCACGGCTGCAAACCAGGAATCCTGCGGCAACAGTCAGAGCCATCCAGAAGCCCATTCCCAGAGGATTGGCCAGCATTTGGGAGAAAACCTGGGAGCAACTTTCGTTGTCCATGCCGGAGGAGAAGGTGCCCGTGGCAAATTTGTAGAAATAGCAGGTCATCCATCCGGAGACGGTGGTGTAGTACATCATCAGTAGATAGCAGCCCAGAATGGCAAACCAGCCATGAATATGCCATTTGCTGCCCTTAGGCTCCAGCGCCTGGTAGCCGTGGACGGCACTTTTTCTGCTGGCACGGCCTACTGCCAGTTCCATGGTCAGTACAGGCAAGCCCATAACGATGAGAAACAGCAGATAAAACAGGACAAACCAGCCACCGCCGTTTTGTCCTACAACATAGGGGAATTTCCATACGTTGCCGATGCCGATGGCACAGCCCGCACTGACCAAAATGAAGCCTAAGCGGGATTGAAAGGATTCTCGTTCCATAATATGTTCTCCTAACGTAGATAGATGTCCACCATTTTACAACACAAAATGCCGTTTGGCAATGGAATCTGTGAAAAAAGATGAATTATTTTTTGCCCCTTGATTTTTTATGTCAGAATTTGTATAATCGCGATGTTATGTAACCAAATGCAACCAAAGGGGAGGGGCCGTTATGGTGATCGTTGGAAAGAAAATCCGGGTGCTGTTGAGTGTCTGTGTGCTTTTGTGCAGCCTGTGTGCCTGTCAGAACAGTTCCGCCATATCGGTCACGACTTTGCCAACTTTGCCGGAAACCAGGGACGCAACCCTGGGCAGCGTGCAGCGAAAGGGGACAGAGGAGCTCACTGAGCTGCTTGCCCGTATCCAGACCAACGTGGCACCGGGCAGCGCCGGGTGCACCATGCATGCGGTTCCCTATGCGGTGGAGTTGCTGGATTGGTGTAAATCTGCCGGAATCAGTGAAAGCGTATTGTGTCAGTCGGTGGAAGATTGGCTCCAGGGGAAGGACGCTCAGGAGATCAGAGAAAAATTCTGTCTGTTGTTTGATACCTGCCAGCTGCTCACAGGCTCTGCCGGAGAGGATCTTCTGGAAAGTGCCGGCTGTGAAACAGACAGCTATCCATGGTCAGAAGCCACGGTGCAAATCGCTGCATCCATTTTTGAATCTGCCGGTGTGGATACCGGGGAGAAGGAATAGAAAAATAATGCTTGACATACGGCTGCTTTTCGAGTATAATCCATCATGTTCCTGTTATGGACGATTAGCTCAGCTGGCTAGAGCATCCGCTTGACGTGCGGAAGGTCATAGGTTCGAGTCCTATATCGTCCACCAAAACCACCTTTTGTCTTTCGGATAAAAGGTGGTTTTTCTTTTTCCCTGCCATCATACGGCAGGAAAAGGCGGCATTCCCTCTTGTCAGAACCTGTGTTTTATGCTAGAATTATTCTAAATAAAACCTGAAACGCAGAAAGAAAAGGTGATGGAATGAAAAAAGGATTGTGTTTGTTGTGCGCCGTGCTGCTGGCACTTGCTATGAGCCTGTCGGTTTTTGCGGAAGGAGAGGAAGGGGAGACAACCCAGCCCAGCGAGTCTGTCCAGCCCACTCAGCCTACAGAATGTGCCCACAGTTATGGTAGCTGGGAGATCACATCTTCCGGGCACAGCCGGAAGTGCGGCAATTGCGGCCAAACCCAAAGCGGAATCCACGAACCTACGGACGATGGTGTGATTACGACACCGCCTGCATGCAACAAAGAAGGCGTGCGCACCTTTACCTGTGCGGTTTGTGGTGGAAGTTTTACATCAACGGTGTCCGTTACCGGGCACACGTATAGGTACGAGCAGGTGGATGCCTCCACCCATAAGCAGATATGCAAAGACTGTGGAGAAGAGAAGACCTTTTCTCATGAGTGGCAGTCCCGGGGTGTCAGCGAGGCTGCAACCTGTCAAAAAGAGGGTAAGCACGAATACGGCTGTATCTGCGGAGCCACCAGGTACGAGACCATTCCCATTGGGGACCATTCCTTCAGCGAATGGGGTGGAGACGAAGTTACCCACAGCCGCAGTTGTTCTATCTGTGGAAAAACAGAGTCTGGCAAGCACAATTGGTATGGTGGCACGGTTCTGGTAGAGCCGACCTGCAAAGAGGCTGGCGTTATGGGCTACCTGTGTACCGGATGCGATATGGTGCTGCTGGAAGAGATTCCCATGCGTACATCCCACGTGTATGACAACGCTTGTGATCCGGATTGCAATTCCTGCGGAGAAGTGCGCCAGATTACCCACAAGTATGCAACGTATTATTCCAAGAATGCCACCGGTCACTGGTATGCCTGTACGGTTTGCGGAGACAAGAAGGATTTTGCCAGCCATGTGCCTGGTCCTGCCGCAACGGAAGAAAAGGAGCAGGTGTGCCTGGTGTGTAACTATGTGATGATGGCCAGGCGCAATCACACCCACAGTTACGACAGCACCTGGACATCGGACGAGGAAGGCCATTGGCATGCCTGCAGCGGCTGCGAGGAGCAGAAGGATTTTCAGGTGCACAGCTATGACGACGGCTGTGATGAAACGTGTAATGTTTGCGGGTATCTCAATTCCTCTGCCCACAGCTATGGTGCGGCCTGGCAAACTGATGAAAACGGCCACTGGAAGGTGTGTACCCTCTGTGAAAAGGAGAGCGAGCACGCGGCTCATACACCAGGCGAGGCAACCGGAGAAGACGGAAACCAGTTCTGCACGGAGTGCGGATACCTGATTGCTTCCGGCCATACCCACAGCGGCCAGGGGCAGTGGCTTTTCGATGAGGAAAAACATTGGCAGCTGTGCAGCTGCCAGGAGACAGTGGACGAAGCGCCCCATGATTGGGATGCCGGAACCGAAGAGAATGGAATACGCACCTATATCTGCCGTACCTGCGGCCAGAGCAAGCAGGAGATGCTGGAAACAGAGCCTGCAAAGGTGGAGAAAAGCAGCGGCATGGGCTGGATTGTGCCGGTTTTTGTGGTGCTGGGCTTGATCTTCGTGGGATGTGTGGCGGCACTGATTGTACTGCTGAAGCCTCAGAAGCCAAAAGGAAAGTATAGCCGGTAACGTCGTTTTTCCGGATGGATAAAAAGAATACAAAGGTAATCACATTCCCCGTCCTCCCGTATTTTGGGCAATGTCATTAAGTTAGTGGCATAGTTCCAGTGGTGGATGGCAAACAGA
>CAZCRO010000036.1:0-22597 GCA_964501115.1 uncultured Oscillospiraceae bacterium | reverse complement strand
AACATCGCTCACGGCTGTAACTCCGTTACCGCTACCAAGATCGCTCTGAAGCTGGCTGACTACGCCATCACCGAGGCTGGCTTCGGTGCTGACCTGGGCGCTGAGAAGTTCCTGGACATCAAGTGCCGCATGGCCGGCCTGACCCCCTCCTGCGTGGTTCTGGTGGCCACTGCCCGTGCCCTGAAGTACAACGGCGGCGTTCCCAAGGCTGAGACCGGCAAGGAGAACCTGGAAGCTCTGGAAAAGGGCCTGCCCAACCTGCTGCAGCACGTTGAGAACATCACCCAGGTTTACAAGCTGCCCTGCGTGGTTGCCATCAACCGCTTCCCCACCGATACCGAGGCCGAGCTGGAGCTGATCGAGCGCAAGTGCAAGGAGCTGGGTGTTAACGTTGCTCTGTCCGAAGTTTGGGCAAAGGGCGGCGAAGGCGCTCTGACCCTGGCTGAGGAAGTTATCCGTCTGTGCGAGCAGCCCAACGACTTCCAGTTCTCCTACGACCTGGATCTGTCCATCAAGGAAAAGATCGAGGCAATTGCCAAGAAGATCTACCACGCTGACGGCGTAAACTTCACCGCCAATGCCGAGAAGCAGATCAAGACCCTGACCGAGCTGGGCTACGACAAGATGCCCATCTGCATGGCCAAGACTCAGTACTCCTTCTCCGACGACCAGACCAAGCTGGGCGCTCCCAGAAACTTCAGCATCACCGTTCGGAACATCAAGGTTTCTGCCGGCGCTGGCTTCCTGGTAGCTCTGACCGGCGAGATCATGACCATGCCTGGCCTGCCCAAGGTTCCCGCTGCCGAGCGCATCGATGTGGACGAGACCGGCAAGATCACTGGCCTGTTCTAATCTATACTACATAAACCACCTGAGCGCAGGCGGCCTCCGCCGTCTGCGCTCTTTACCGGTTTCCGGAAAACCGATTTATAAAAGCAAGGAGAAACTTTTTTATGGATATGACTTTGGAATCCTGCCGCAAGTTTGTGGAAGTTCTGGCCTCTGACGCTCCCGCCCCCGGCGGTGGCGGCGCTGCCGCTCTGGTTGGTGCCATCGGTACCGCCCTGGGCAACATGGTTGGCTCCCTGACTGTGGGCAAGAAGAAGTATGCCGATGTTCAGGATGAAATTCTGGATCTGAAGGCAAAGTGCGATGCCCTGCAGAAGGAACTGCTGGATCAGGTTGAGGCTGACGACATCGGCTTCGTACCCCTGGCCAAGGCCTATGGCATTCCCAAGGACGATCCCAACCGGGACGCAATCCTGGAGGATGCTACCGTTACCGCCTGCGCCGTTCCCATGCACATTATGGAGTTGAGCTGCCAGGCCATTGAGTACATCGCTGTATTTGCCGCCAAGGGCAGCCGTCTGGCTGTTTCCGATGCCGGTTGTGCTGCCGTGTGCTGCAAGGCCGCCCTGCAGGCCGCTTCTCTGAACGTGTTTATCAACACCAAGACCCTGAAAAACCGGGAAACTGCCGACGAAATGAATGCAAAGGCCAACGGCATGCTGAACAAGTACTGCCCCATGGCGGATGAAATCTTCAATACCGTCAAGGCCGGTTTCGGTCAGTAAGCCGAAACCGTACACGTTTGTTTTATAAGTAAATAAGAGAATAATTGGAGGAAATTTATTATGGCTAAGCTGCTGCTGGGCAAGGAAGTTACCGATGCCCTGAATGCCAATCTGCAAACCCGTACCGCTGCCCTGCGGGAAAAGGGTGTTGTCCCCACTCTGGGCATCATCCGTGTGGGTGCCAACCCCAGTGACCTGAGCTACGAGAAGGGCGCCATCAAGCGTGCCGAGCTGGTAGGCGTGGAAGTGAAGCAGTTCCTGCTGCCCGAGGACGCTACCAAGGAGCAGGTTCTGGAAGTTGTGGATCAGGTGAATGCGGATGCTTCCATCCACGGCGTTCTGATGTTCCGTCCCCTGCCCAAGCACCTGAAGGCTGACCAGAACGAGATCTGCAACCGTCTGGATCCCAAGAAGGACGTGGACTGCATGACCCACATGTCCAACGCCGGCGTGTTTGAAGGTCTGGATCTGGGCTACGCTCCCTGCACACCCGCAGCCTGCATGGAAATTCTGGATTACTACGGTATCGACTGCAAGGGCAAGAATGCCGTCGTCATCGGCCGCAGCCTGGTAGTTGGCAAGCCTGCTGCCATGATGCTCATGGCTAAGAACGCTACCGTGACCATCTGCCACACCAAGACTGTGAACACCGCTGAGATCTGCAAGAATGCGGACATCATCGTTTCCGCAGCCGGTGTGCTGAACTCCCTGACTGCCGACTATGTCCGTCCCGGCCAGGTGGTTATCGATGTCTCCATCAACTGGGACGCAAACAAGCCCAATGCAAAGGGCGGCCTGGGCGGTATCGCCGGCGACGCAAAGTTTGCGGAGGTTGAGCCCATTGTGGATGCCATCACTCCCGTTCCCGGCGGCGTGGGCAGTGTTACCACTTCTGTGCTGATGAAGCACGTTGTAGAGGCTGCCGAAAAGGTATAAATCATTCGCCGCCCCGGATAAACTCCCGGGGCGGCTGCTTTTTACAGGTGAATACTATGAAAAAATGGAAAAACCTCTCTGAAAGCGACTTTTTGAAGGCTTTTTTTGCCGTCTTTACTGCGGCTTTCCTGCTGGGCGCTGTGTCCATGCCGGACAGAAGCGGCATGTTTTCCGGATTGTGGCAAATTCTGAGCCAGCCCTGTAAAATTCCCACCAGCTATTTCGGTCTGGGCGGTTATGCGGCCACGCTGCTGAATATGGGGCTTGTCAGTCTGATCTGTCTGGGGCTGTTTGTTCTGCTGAAGGGAGAAATGAACGCCGTTTCCACCCTTGCGGTGATCCTGACGGTGGGCTTCGGCTCCTGGGGTATCAATATTCTCAATATCTGGCCCACCATTGCGGGTGTGTGCTTGTATTGTGCCCTGAAAAAGAAGCCCCTGAAAGCCAATGTCAATGCCATGCTGTTTTCCACCGGCATTGCGCCGCTGATTACAGAGCTGCTCATCCAGTATCCCGCTGCGGAATATCTGGGCTTCAATCTGCCCGGCGGGGTGCTGGCTGTGGTGGTAGGATTGGCCATCGGCCTGCTGGTTCCCGCAGGGCTGAGCCATTCTCCCAATGTCCATAAAGGCTACGACCTGTACAGCGCTGCCCTGCCTGTGGGTATGATTGCGTTTCTGATGCAGGCGGCACTGTTCAAGAACCTGGGGGTCGATCTGCCCGGGGTGCCTGCCACGCTGAGTGTCGCTTCCCGGGGAATTGCCAATGGTTTCTGCATTGTGGTGTATCTGTTGGCGATTGCCGCCGCCCTGGCCATGGGCTGTACCCCCGGAAAGTACTGGAAGTTTATCACCTCCGGCAAGCGGGTGGCCAGTGTGACCACCACCTGCGGAAACGATGTGTTCCTGATGAATTTCGGCGTGTTTGGTCTGTTCATCCTTGGATATTACAACCTGGTGGGTGCCAGCTTCAACGGCGTAACCTTCGGCGTTATGTTCTGTATGCTCTCTACCTGCAATTCCGGTTCCCATCCCGGCAATACCTGGCCGATGATGGTTGCCTATCTGGTGTCTGCTCCTGTATGCGGCTGGCTGTCCGGTCTGGCAGGCGGCAGCTACGCCAATACCATCGCCTCCCAGAGTATCCTGGTGGGTGCCTGCTACGCCAACGGCCTGAGCCCCATTGTGGATAAATACGGATGGAAGCTGGGTCTGCTCTCCGGCGTGCTCCACTTCGTGCTGGTTACCTCCGTGCCCAATATGCACGGCGGATTCTGCCTGTACAACGGTGGTTTCACCGCTGCCATGATCTGCCTGATCCTGATGCCGGTAGCAGAAGAACTTCTGCAAACCAAGGAACAGAAGCTGCAAAAGAACTGAAAAAACATCCGCACTCCGTTTTTGGGGTGCGGATGTGGCTTTTTGTGGCCTGATTTATTCCGAAGCCAGGCTCATGGCGATTTTTTCCGGGGTGATCGGCAGTTCCCGGTGCCAGGTGCCGGTGGCACGGTAGATGGCATGGGCGATGGCAGGTGCGGGGGTGTTGATGACAATTTCGCCGATGGATTTGGCACCGAAGGGGCCGGTGGGTTCGTAGCTGTGCTCAAATTCCACGGTCAGCTTGCCAATGTCCAGCCGGGTGGGTAGCTTGTACTGCATAAAGCTGGATTCCGCCGGGCGGCCATTGTGGTCATAGGTCACGTTTTCCATGAGTGTGTGGCCGATTCCCTGGACAATGCCACCCTCGGTCTGGATCCGTGCCAGAGCCGGGTTGATGGGAATGCCGCAGTCTACCACGGCCATGTAATCCAGTACGGTTACCAGACCGGTTTGGGTATCCAGTTCGATCTCCACCATGCCGACCATGTAGGGCGGGGGAGAAATCGGGGAGGAATGGGTGGCAGTGGCTTCAGCGGGGGTGCAGTTGCCAACCTGGGCTTTGTAGGCGATGTCCCCCAGGGACACGGTCTGATCGGTGCTTTCCCGGCGAACCCGGCCACGCTCGAAGACAACTTCCTCCCGGGGGCAATCCAGCATCTGGGAAGCAATGTCGCAGATGCGCTTTTTCAAATCCGTGCAGGCTTTTTCTACGGCCTTTCCGGTGATATAGGTGGTGGAGGAGGCATAAGAGCCGGAGTCATAGGGGGATACATCCGTATCCGCACCAAAAACGGCCACATCATCCACATGGCAGTCCATGCATTCGGCAACCATCTGAGCCAGAATGGTATCGCAGCCGGTGCCCATATCGGCGGCACCGATAATCAGGTTATAAGTACCGTCTTCGCTCAGCTTTACCGTGGCAGAGCCAACGTCCACATTGGAGATACAGCTGCCCTGCATGGCCATGGCAACACCGGCGGTACGAATTTTTCCGTTGCCCATATCCCGCACTTTGGAGCGTTCCTCCCAGTGGAATATCTCTTTGCAGTGGGCCATGCACCGATCCAGTGCGCAGGCATTGGCTACTTCGTTATAGTAGGCGGGCATGCTCATGCCCTGACGCAGCATATTCTTTTCCCGGATTTCGGTGGCATCCATTCCCAGCTGTTCGGCAAGCTCGCTGACGATGGATTCCACGGCGAAAATACCCTGGGTGGCACCATAGCCCCGGTAGGCACCTGCTGCCTGATGGTTGGTATATACTACATCGTAGGAGAAGCGATGGGCTTCCAGACCACCGGTATACAGAGGGATGGCCTTGTGTCCGGACAGGCCGACGGTGGTGGGGCCATGCTCACCGTAGGCACCGGTATTGGACAGGGTGTAAAGATCCATGGCACGGATGTGTCCGTCACGCATGGCGCCCAGACGGACGCGGATCTCCATCTCGTGCCGGGGAGAACCGGCGATCTGGGATTCCTCCCGGGTGTACTGAATCTTGGCGGCCCGGCCGGTCTTCATGGCAACGAAGGCGGGATAAACATCGCAAACAGCCGTCTGTTTGGCACCAAAGCCACCGCCGATGCGGGGCTTTTCCACCCGGATCCGGCTCTTGGGAATGCCCAGTGCCCGGGACAGGATGCGCCGGGTGTGGAAGACAATCTGAGTGGAGGAAACCACATGCAGCCGTCCGTACCGGTCGAATTCGGCATAGGAGATGAAAGGTTCCATCATGGCCTGGTTGAATGCCTTGGTGTGATAAGTACGATCCAGAACAATGTCACATTGACCCAGAATCCCGTCTACATCGCCATCCTGGGTGCATTCGCTGGCAACCAGATTCCGCTTGGGGTCTCCGCCCACCTGGCAGGGGGGAAACCAGTCCTCTTCCGGGTGAACCAGAACGGGATTGTCCTTCGCGGTGTGAAAATCCAGTATGGCATCCAGCACCTGATAGCGCACTTTGATCAGTTTCATGGCCTTTTGGGCGGCCTTTTCCGTCTCTGCGGCGATAATGGCGACCACATCTCCGGAGAAACGCACGTGCCGGTCGATGATCAGCCGGTCATAGGGAGAAGGCTCCGGATAGGTTTGCCCGGCAATGGCAAAGCGGGTTTTGGGCACGTCCTCCCAGGTGAAAATATCCACCACGCCCGGTACTTTTTTTGCGGTGGCGGTCTGTATATCCTCCACAATGGCGTTGGCATGGGGGCTGCGCAGCAGCTTGACCACCAGTGCGTCCCCGGGGGTCACATCGTCCGTATATACGGGCTTGCCGGTGAGCAGCTGCATGGAGTCCTTTTTTCGAACGGATTTGTGGATGGAGTTGTAATCTTTGTGTTCCATAGTAGCCTCCTTGGGCGTGGAATGAGAAATAAGTTGGCCCGCTGGGGCAGTGTTACAGGTTGTCTTCGGCGACCCGATTGCGGGCATTCAGGAAGTTCCGGATGCCCCGTAGCTGTCCATCGTAGCCGGAGCAGCGGCACAGATTGCCCGCCAGGTAGCTGCGGATCTCATCATCGGTAGGGTCGGGATTTTCCCGGAGCAGAGCAATGGTGTTCATTACAAAGCCGGGGTTGCAGAATCCGCACTGATCCGCACCCTGGTCGGCAATGAAACCGACGAAAGCCTCCGCTTCCTTTTGCAGGCCTTCCAGGGTCTGCACATGATGTCCGTCTGCCCGGACAGCCAGGGTGGAGCAGGAGAGGATGGGCTTGCCGTCCATCAGGACGGTACACAGTCCGCAGTTGGAGGTGTCACAGCCCCGTTTTACACTCAGGCAGCCTTTTTTTCGGAGAAGATCCAGCAGTATGGTGTCTGCCTCCACCTGGGCAGAAATGGATTTTCCGTTCAGCGTCAGTTTGATTTCCATGTTTACATACCTCCCAATGTCAGCAGACTCCGCTTGACCAAAACCTGAACCAGGTGCGTGCGGTAGGCGGCGCTGCCCCGGATGTTTCCTTCCGTGGGTGTGTGCCGGGCGACATAACGGCCGAACAATTCGGCACTTTCCGGAGTGATGCCGGCGCCGAGGAGGTTTTCTTCATCCCGGATGACCATGGCCCTGCCGGGACGGGCACCGATGACCGCCCGGTATTGCCCATCCGGGTTGGAAACCGCACAGGTCAAAACCGGGAAATCCGTGCGCTGGATGCGCATGGCGGTGTAAGCTACCGGGCAGGAGGGCTTTTTCACAACCAGGCGCAGCAGCAGATCCCGGTCTTTCTTCTGGTTGACGAAGGTCTCCAGGGGTACAAGGCCGCCTTTATACAGCTCCACATAGCATTCCAGCGCCAAAAAGACGGTAAGTACATCGGAAAAGCCGAACCTTCCCCAGATGCTGCCGCCTACAGTGGCCATATTCCGGAACTGAACGCCTACAATGTCCTGCACCGCGTTGGCAATGGCATTGTGGAAGCACCTATTGAGACCCGGGTGCAGTTCCAGATCCCGCAGGGAGACCATGGCACCGATGGAAAAAGCATCCTCGGTTTCTTCAATGGCATCCAGACCCAGATCGCACAGGTCGATGGCGGTGCCGATGCTGCCCCGGCCGAGTCTGGTCCACAGCATGCCGCCCAGAATGCGGCTGCGCTTGTTCTGGTTCAGCTGCCAGGCTTCTTCCAGACTTTTGGGACGGATGTATTTCTGTATGGTTATCATAAACAAAAGCTCCTTTGGTGAGGGCACATAAAATCTCACAGCCATTATAGCATTGTGTATTGATTTTGAAAAGTGGATTTGCTACAATACCGTTGTACTTTTTAAAAGATAACGAAGGAGAAGAATATGAAAAAACTGCTTTCTTTGCTGCTGATTTTTGCGATGCTGCTGTCCCTGGCGGCCTGCGGCAGCACCGGCACCACAACGGATACCACAGAAGCAACCGCACAGCAAACTGTGGCGGAAACAACCGTGGAAACTGTGGCGGAAACCACGGAAGAGACAACTCTGCCGGATATGTACCCCCTGTCCGTAACGGATCAGGCAGGCCGGGAAGTGACGATTCAGACTAAGCCGGAGCGTCTGGTCAGCGGCTACTACATTTCCACCAGCGCACTGATTGCTCTGGGTCTGCAGGATAAGCTGGTTGGCATTGAGGCAAAGGCCAATAAGCGTGCCATTTACAAGCTGGCTGCGCCGGAGCTGATTGAGCTGCCCAGCGTGGGTACTGCAAAGGAATTTGACCTGGAAGGCTGCGCCGCTTTGGAGCCGGATCTGGTGATCCTGCCCCTGAAGCTGAAAAACGCTGCCCAGACTCTGGAAGAACTGGGGATTCCCGTGCTGCTGGTCAACCCGGAAAATCAGGAGCTTCTGAACCAGATGGTGGATTTGATTGCCACGGCCACGGATACGAAGCAGGCCGCCCAGGCGCTGCTGGACTTTACCGCTGCGCAGCAGTCCTTCCTGGAGGAGGCTCTGGCAGAGGTGAATCAGCCCACCGTATATCTGGCAGGCAACTCCGCAATGCTTTCCACTGCCGGAGATGCCATGTATCAGTCGGATATGATTCGCCTGGCAGGCGGCACCAATGTGGCAGGGGAAATTGAGGATACCTATTGGGTGGAAGTAAGCTATGAGCAGCTGCTGGCCTGGGATCCGGAATATATCCTGTTGGCATCCGATGCTGACTATACGGCAGAAGATGTGCTGGCAGACCCGAACCTGGCTTCCTGCAAGGCGGTGGTCAACGGCAATGTTTACCAGCTGCCCGGCAAGGCAGAGGCCTGGGACAGCCCTGTGCCCAGCGGTATTTTGGGTGCGCTGTGGCTGGCCAATGTGCTGCATCCGGAGATTGTGACCCAGTCGGATTGCGAAGAGCGGATTGATGAATATTATGAAACCTTCTATCACTTCACCTACAGCGAAAACTAAATATCTGTGCGCAGCCGGAGTGGCAATTCTTGCCGCTCTGGCTGTTGCCGGTTTATGGATCGGCAAGTATCCCCTTACGCTTGCCAAGCTGCGGCAGGGAGACGCACTGCAGTGGCGGGTATTTCTCACGCTGCGCTTCAGCCGCACGGTGGTGGGGGTTCTGGGGGGCTTTGCCCTGGGGGTTGCCGGATTTGTCTACCAGACGGTTTTCCGCAACCCACTGGCCTCTCCGGATATTATCGGTGTATCCTCCGGAGCCAGTGCCGGAGCGGCAGCGGGAATCCTCTTCCTGTCCGGCGCTGCCGGGGTGACGCTGGCAGCGTTTGGTGGGGCTCTGCTGGCGGTGGTGCTGGCGCTGGGACTGTCCTGCCTGGACAGGAGCGGGAAAAACAGCACCATTGTTCTGGCGGGAATCGCGGTGCATTCTCTGGCGCAAACCGTGCTGATGTGCCTGAAACTGGCAGCAGATCCGGAAAAACAGCTGGCCTCCATAGAGTACTGGATCATGGGCAGCCTGAACGGCATCAGTCTGCATGCCATTGGGGGCAACCTGCTGATGTGTATGCTTTGTCTGGCAGCTCTGTTTTTGCTCCACCGTCAGGTGATTTTGCTTTCGGCGGAGGAAGGAGAGGCCAGAATGCTGGGGGTGCATGTGTCCAGGCTCCGGCTGGCCGTATTGCTCCTGGCCACACTGGTGGTGTCTGCCGTGGTGAGCCTAACGGGACTCATCAGCTTTGTTGGGCTGCTGGCCCCCCATTGTGCCCGGCGGCTCACCGGAAACAACCGTCTGGGGACGATGACCCTGAGCGGCATATTGGGCGGCTGCGTGCTGTGCGGGGCGGATATACTGGCCAGGTCTGTGGCGGCGACGGAGTTGCCGGTGAGTATTTTTACCAGCCTGTTGGGGGCACCGTTTTTGATTTTTCTCATTGCAAAGGGGAGACAGAACAGTTGAGCTTTTTTACAGTGGAGGTGCTGTCTGCCGGTTATGGCGGGAAGCATATCCTCCGGGATGCGTCCTTTCGGGTGGAAGCAGGGAGCCTGGTGGGCATTCTGGGGGTCAACGGAAGCGGAAAGACCACACTTTTAAAATCCGTTTGCGGCATATTGCCCCATACGGGAAGCTGCATGCTGGAAGATGAGCGGCTGGAAGGGCTGACACCCAGGCATCTGGCACGGCTGTGCAGCTATATCCCCCAGAGAAGCGGCATTGCCATAGATATTTCCGCACTGGATGTGGTGCTGATGGGGTGGAATCCGCAACTGGGTTTGCTGGAGCGCCCAACCCGGCAGATGCGGGAAAAGGCAATGGAGATGCTGGCAGAAGTCGGCCTTTCCGGGAAGGAGCATACCAATTACCTCCATCTCAGCGAGGGGCAAAAGCAGCTGTGTATTTTGGCACGGACACTGGTTGCCGGAAGCAAGCTGCTCTTGCTGGATGAGCCGGAAAGCGCACTGGATTTTCACTTTCGCTACCACCTGCTGCACCTGCTCAGGCAGTGGGTGGCACAGCGGGAGCGGGCGGTGATTGTGACTTTGCATGATCCGATGCTGGCATTGAACCGGTGTGACCAGCTGCTGATCCTGTCCGGCGGCCGGGTGGAAAGTGTACTGTATCCCGGAACGGAGGATTTGAAAGTCCTGGAGAAAGCTCTGTCGGGACTGTACGGCAGCGTCAGCCTTCAACGATGTGAAAACCGCAGAGGACAGCCGCAGCTGGTCATGCTGAAGGAGGAACCATGAAGGTCAAAACAAAGGTGATTTTTTTCAACGATCAGGGGGAAAAGTTCTTTGGGGAAGGGCCTGCCCGATTGCTGCAGGCGGTGGAACAGACCGGTTCCCTCCGCTCAGCGGCACAGAGCATGGATATGGCCTACAGCAAGGCAATGAGGCTGGTGAACAATGCGGAAGCTGCGCTGGGATACCCTCTGATCCACCGGGTCACCGGCGGAAGATCCGGCGGGGGCAGCCGCCTGACTCAGGAAGGAAAGGAGTGGCTTTCCCGTTATGAAGCCTACCGGGATGCCTGTATACAGGCCAACCGCCGACTGTATCTGGAATTCTTTCCGCAGCAGCGGTAAGCGCCACCTGATTCTCACCGGTGGCCGGGGAGCGGGGAAAACAACCCTGCTGGCAAGCCTTTTTCCCCAGGGTGCACCGGGGCTGACGACCTGGGCGCAAAAGGGGCAGGGGGTATACCTGAAGGACAACGGCACGGGTTCAGTTTGCCAGGTAGGGGTGTTTGACCCGGGGCTGCCTGGGGAAGAAAACAAAATGAGACCGGTGCTCCGGGGATTTGAAACGCTGGGCATGCAGGTTCTGGCACACTGTCGGAAAGCGCCGGAGCAATGGGCGACCATAGACGAGATCGGATACCTGGAAACCCGGTGCTCTGTTTACTGCGCAGCCGTTGCTGATTTGATGGAGCGAAAACACCTGGCAGCCGTGGTGCGCAAGCAGGATTTGCCCTTTTTGCGGGAGCTCTGCGGCAGGCCGGATGTATTCCTGGTGGATTTGGATGCCCCCTACGGCAACCAGGGATGTGTGATTATGGCCTCCGGCCTGGGACAGCGCTTTGGAGGGAATAAGCTGCTGGCTACTTTCCGGGGAGAGCCGATGCTCCTTCGGACGCTGGCGGCGACAGAGGGAATCTTCCGGAACCGGGTTGTGGTCACCCGGGATGGTGCGGCAGCGGCGCTTTGCCGGGAGCGGGGGATAGAGACTGTGCTGCATGCCCAGCCTTACCGCAGTGACACGGTAAGGCTGGGGCTGGAAGCGGTGGGAGCGGTACGGCAGTGCCTGTTCTGCCCGGCAGATCAGCCCCTGCTGCGGCAGCAGACTGTAGCGACCCTGGCTCTGGCGGGAACAGCGGTTCCGGATGGAATCTGGCGGCCGTGCTTTGAGCAGACCCCCGGCGCACCGGTGCTGTTTCCGCAGTGGAGCTTTTCGGAGCTGCGCCAACTCTCCCAAAGCCAGGGTGGCGGGGCTGTTATAAGACGCTATCCGGAATTTCTGCATACCATCCCGGCAGATAAATGGGAACTGCGGGACGCGGATACCCCCGAAGCGCTGGCTCAGCTGGAAGAGGTATACTCTGCTGCTTTTTCTTGATTTTTTGCAACAGTGTGCCAAAAACCTCACAGAGCTTGCAGCCTTGGGCTGCAAATAAAATCAAAATCATGTTCTGTCGGAAAAGCCTCGCAGAGGTTTTCGACAGTCTGAAGCCCCCGGTACCGGAAGCCTGGTGCCGGGGTTTCTGTATCTCCCCCTTGTGCGCCTGAGGGAAATCGGGTATAATGGAGAAAAACAACGGAGGCAGATAAAATGACGGAAATGGAATGCAACCGGGTGTGGCGTCCTTTTGTGGGGGGGAAGCTGCTGGATACTTTCTGCGGCATTTCTCCGGGCGAGGATGGCCACTATCCGGAGCGGTGGATTTGCTCCACAACACGCACTGCGGACGGCAAGGGCGTATCCCGGAGTGTGGACGGGCGGATGCTGACCCAGATTTATCCCCAGGGTGTGGATGTTCTTGTAAAGCTGCTGGACAGCCATTCCCGTCTGATGATCCAGGTACATCCGGACGACCGGCGGGCACAGAAGTATTTTTCCAGCCCGGTGGGGAAGACGGAATGCTGGTATGTGCTCGATACCCGGGTCATCGATGGCCAGCAACCCTATGTGTACCTGGGCTTCCGCCCCGGTATTACCCGGCAGCATTGGCAGGAACTGTACAGGCGTCAGGATGTTGCGGGGATGGAGCAATGCCTGCACAAGATCCCGGTCAAGCCGGGGGATGCCTTCTTCATCCCCGGAGGCATGGTACATGCGATGGGAACCGGTGTCTTTTTTGCGGAGATCCAGCAGCCCACGGATATTACCCTGCGCACAGAGCGCTGTTCGCCGGACGGAAGAGTGGTGGACGATGCCGCAATCCACGGCGGGGCAGGGGAGCAGGCTCTGTTTGACTGCTTCGACTACGGCGGCTGCACACGGGAGGAAATTTTACGGCGCTGCAAAATTCCCGTTTCCGGGGAAGAGATTGTGCGCGGCCCGCTTTTCTGGATGAAGGATATGCAGGTGGAAAAGAGTGTGCATTTGACGGTGGAGGACTACGCCATCGTACTGGTTTTGGAGGGGGAAAATAAAGGAAAAGAGTACTTTTTGACCCGGGATGCGGACTTTACGGGCCCTTGCCGTCTGCTGGTTTGCGGCGGTGGGGAAGAGGAAAAAGTATGATAAAACTTCATACTTACGGGAACGGAAAAAGTCTTGTACAATAGCCTTAGTAAAAAATGTAAGGAGGCTTGGACGATGAATAAAAAATCGTCTGTTTGGAGCAAGATCCCCAGCAAGGTTTGGGTTCTACTCTCCGTGGCAGTGGCATTCCTTTTGTGGATCTCCGCTTCCCGGCTGTGGCCCATGGTCTTTGCAAACCCCACGAAAGTTGTAAACGCCTTTATCAGCAAGGCATCCACCGGTGTGCTGCTCGGCCACGTGTGGGCCAGTTTGTCCCGTGTACTTACCGGTTTTGGCCTGGCCTTTGTTGTGGCGATTCCTGTGGCTTTCCTGATGGCCTGGTATGAGCCCTTCTGCAAGATTGTAGAGCCCTGGATCCAGTTCATCCGGAACATTCCTCCGCTGGCTTATGTATATCTGATCGTGGCAGCTCTGGGTATCGGCGCTTCCAGTAAGATCGCCGTTATCTTCATCGCTTCTTTCCTGGTTCAGGTGGTCACCATCTATCAGGGCGTAAAGGGCGTGGATGTTACCCTGATCAAGGCAGCCCGGGTTCTGGGTGCCAGCCAGATGGATATTTTCTTCAAGGTGACGGTGCCTGCCTCTACCCCCTTCATTCTGGTGGCTGCACGGCTGGGTCTGTCCACTTCTCTGACCACCCTGATGGCTTCCGAAATCGTCGGCGGCGACAAGGGTATCGGCATGATGATCCAGAAGGCCAGTGGCTACTATCAGATGGATACCGTGCTCATGGGCATTATTCTGCTGGGCATCATTGGTATCTGCTTTGAAAAAATCGTAAAGTATCTTGAGAGGAGATTTACCGGATGGCAGGAAACGATTCAACAGTAAAGGTAAAAATTGACAACGTTGTTAAGACCTACCAGGGCCGCAACGGCGAAGTGGTTGCACTGAACGGTGTCAGCCTGGATATTCGGGAAAATGAATTTATCTGTGTGGTCGGTCCCTCCGGCTGCGGCAAGTCCACCCTGCTGAACAACATCGGCGGTCTGGATACCCCCACCTCCGGCCATATCTATGTGGATGGCAAGGAAGTTACCGGCCCCAGCCCTGAGCGTGGTATCGTGTTCCAGCAGTACGCTCTGTTCCCCTGGCTCACCGTGGAGCAGAACGTGGCCTTCGGCCTGAAGCTGCAGAAGAAGAGCAAGGAAGAAATTCAGGAGATCACCCAGAAGTACCTGAAGATGGTGCAGCTGGAGCAG
This sequence comes from uncultured Oscillospiraceae bacterium, assembly GCA_964501115.1. Classification (GTDB taxonomy): domain Bacteria; phylum Bacillota; class Clostridia; order Oscillospirales; family Oscillospiraceae; genus Faecousia. The sequence continues at coordinate 8,368 of CAZCRO010000036.1, read as the reverse complement.
TTCGCCAAGTCCTATCCCAAGGAACTGTCCGGCGGCATGAAGCAGCGCGTGGCCATTGCCCGTGCTTACGCCGTCAATCCGGAAGTTCTGCTGATGGACGAGCCCTTCGGTGCTCTGGATGCCCAGACCCGTACCCAGCTGCAAACCGAGCTGCTGGAAACCTGGGAGAAGGAAAAGAAGACCTGCTTCTTCATCACCCACGATGTGGAAGAGGCCATCATCCTGGCGCAGAAGGTGGTTATCATGTGCGCCCGTCCCGGCCGGGTCAAGGAGATCGTAGACATCGATATTCCTTATCCCCGTACCCAGGAGACAAAGATGAGCCCCCGCTTCCTGGAGCTGAAGAATTACATCTGGGGTCAGGTCTACCAGGAATACCTGGCTGTTCGTAAGTGATTTAACCGGAGAAACCGGATAATCAACAATAATTAGGAGGAAATCAACAATGAAGAAACTGCTCGCAATCGTTCTGGCTTGCTGCATGGTTCTGGCTCTGGCTGCCTGCGGCAGCTCCAACACCACCGCAACAACGGCCGCTCCCGCTACCGAAGCTGCCCCCGCTACCGAGGCTGCCACTGAGGCTGCCGAAACCACCGAAGCTGCTCCCACCTACGAGCCCGCTACCGTTCGTGTCGCTTACATGCCCAACCTGGGCTCCGCCGGCTCCCTGTTTGTCGGCCTGGATCAGGGCTACTTTGAAGAAGTTGGCCTGACTGTGGAAGTGTTCGAGTTCCAGGGCGGCCCTGCTGAAATCACCGCTATGGCTTCCGGCGACATCGACATCGCTCAGATCGGCCACGGCGCACACGCTCTGTGCATCGAAGGCCAGGCTGTCATCTTCCAGATGGACCATACCACCTCCCTGTCCGACGTTGTTGTTGGTAACAAGTCCAAGGGCATCGAGACCGCTGCTGACCTGAAGGGCAAGACCGTTGCTGTTGCTTCCGGTACCTCTTCCGAAATCATCCTGCTGGCTGCTCTGGAAAGAGCTGGCCTGACTGTTGACGACATCACCACCGTTGAAATGACCGTTGACGGCATGACCACCGCTATGATCTCCGGCCAGATCGACGCCTGCGCTGCATGGAGCCCCAACACCATCACCCTGCAGGATGCTCTGGGTGAGAACTACGTGGATCTGGGCGGCAATGCCGACTTCCTGGATACCGCTATCTTCCCCTCCAGCTACATCACCACCAACGGCTATGCTGAAGAGCACCGGGATGTCCTGGTTCGCTTTGCCCAGGCTCTGAACAAGGCTCACGACTACCGTCTGGCCAATCCCGAAGGCATGGCTCACTCCCTGGCTGTCGGCGCTGACCTGCCCGAAGACACTCTGATCCGTGCCATCGGCGAAGCTGACTGGGAGACCATCACCAAGGACTGCGGCAACATGGACGCTCTGAAGACCGTTTACGAGACTCAGCAGAAGCTGTTCATCAACAACGGCCGTATCACCGAGGCTGTTCCTGTTGAGAATTACGTCCTGTTCGACGTGATGCAGGATGCCTACGACGCTTACGTAGCTGCCAAGTAATCAGCATTTTCCCGCCGGGGTTCCGTTGTAAGGCGGAACCCTGGCCATTTTTCGTAAATCCGGTTTTTCCAAACACCCCAAACAGAAAGGACGAAAAAACATTGCTGTTGATCATCCTGGCCGTGTGCCTGCTTATTTCCTTGCTTGTGGTGCTCTGGCGCAAAGATTCTCTTTCGTTCTTTCTGCTGGGCATGAGCCTGTCCAACTGCATTATGCTGGCAGGCGTGATTGTATATATCGCCCAGCAGGGCGGTCTGCCCACCCGGCAGATCAGCCTGTTCTTCCTGAATAAAGATATTCGGGATTATTTGCGTTTTCTCCCTGTTTCCATGGACAAGCTGGGGTACGTGGTGGCCTTTGGCCGCACACTCTTCCCTCTGTTTGCACTGTGGGTGGCGCTGGACTCTTCCATGATTCCCTGGGTGCGGCGGCAAACCACGCTGCGCAGAGCCAGTCCTGTTCCGACGCTGCTGCTGCTGGTGTATTACTTCCCCAGTGTGTTCCGGAGCCTGACTGCCCGGAATTTCAACCTGATGATCGTCATGATGCAGGTATCCTTTGCCTACACCGTGGTGTATCTTCTGCTGGCTGTGGCGTTGCTGGTGGTGGAGATGTTTTCCATTACCATTTCTTTCTATCGCAAAAAAAGCAGCCATTTGCTCCTGTCTGTAGTGGGCATTGGCCTTCTGTATATTCTCTATGCAACCAAGGATCCTACCCAGATTTATAATCTGTATGTTTCCGAGTATATCCAGTATGGCATATCCAGCTATATCGGTCCGATGCTCAGCAGCCGGGGCTGGATGGCAGTGGCGGTTACATCCCTGTGCGCCATGGTGGTGGGCAGCTATGGACTGCTGTACTACACCAAGATGGATTACAACGAGGAGCAGCAGGATCTTTCCTTACAACGAAAATTCAACATGGCCGGAAATGGTGTGACCGTGTTTATTCACGGCATCAAGAACCAATTGCTTACCAGCCGTGTCCTGTATAAAAAGCTGGATCGGGCACTGAATACACAAGAACCCGATCTTCAGGCGGCACGGGAGATTTCCCAGCAGCTGCATGCCCTGAACGAAGGGATGATTACCCGCCTGAACGAACTGAACCAGTCTATGAAAAACAATGCCCTGGTATTGGTGCCAGTGCCTGTGTCCGGTGTGATTCGGGGCGCGGTGAAGCGCTTTGGCGAAAAGTACCCGGAAAATGCCGTGGAAGTGTTGGGAGAAAGCCAGCGCCGTGTGCTGGCGGATATGCCCCAGCTGGTGGAGGCTGTCTACAACCTGCTGATCAATGGCTATGAAGCCGCCGTGCAGCATGGTGTGGAAAATCCAAAGGTTACGCTGCGGCTGGAACAGGAGAGGCTGTGGACTGTGCTGGAAATCAGGGATAACGGCCCCGGAATCCCGGTCAGCCAGCTGGAAAAAATATTTGAGCCTTTTTATACCAGCAAAAAGGCAGGCCCCAATTGGGGCATGGGTCTATACTATACCCAACGGATTATAAAAGGTCACTTTGGCAAGCTCCGCCTGGAAAGCAACAATGGCAAGGGAGCCAGCTTCTATGTGATGCTTCCCCGATACGATACAGGGAGGTAAGGAAAATGGAACAAATCAAAGTGATGGTGGCAGAGGACATCGCCTTGCTGCGGGAAGACTTTATGGAAACCATCAACGCCCAGCCGGATATGACGGTGGTGGGCAGCGCGGCCACGGGTTTTGAAATTTCCCGGCTGGCGATGGAGCAAACCTGCGATGTGATCCTGATGGATGTGGAAATGGAGCGGATTGACGCGGGGATTACGGCGGCAATTCAGATCCATAAACACCGGCCGAAAGTCAAAATTGTGTTTCTCTCCGTCCACGAAAGCGATGAACTGATCACCGGTGCCATGGATACCGGTGCAGTGGACTATGTGGTAAAAGGCTGCTCGGATGAAGCGCTGGTGGAGCATATACGCCGGGCTTACAGGGGGGAGACGGTGCTGGATCCCCAGGTCCAGCGCACGGTGATGAACGAATACACCCGGCTGCGGCAGTCGGAGCGAAGCCTGATTTTCTTTATCAACAATGTATCCAAGCTCACTTCCGCGGAGCGGGAACTGGTGCAGCTGCTGCTGCAAGGCAGAAAAATTTCCGAAATGGCGCAAATGCGCTGTGTGGAAGAGGTAACGATCAAAACCCAGATCAAAGGGTTGCTGCGAAAATTCGGTTGCAGCCGCACAAAGGAGATCGTGGAAATGATCCGTACCATGGGATTGGAGCAGCTGTTTTTATAAGGATAATAATTAGAAAGGGATGTTTTCTATGAAAGAATATTATGGTGTTTCCCCGGAGGAACTGGGCAATAACGGAAAAATTTCCGTGCTCAAGGTTGGGGATTCCGGAGAAGCCTTCTATGAAATGGCCCGGGAGATGGTGGATACCATCCGCAGCAACAATGCCCAGGGCAAGCGCACGGTGTTTATTGTCCCCGTCGGCCCTGTGGGACAGTATCCCATCTTCGTCCGTCTGGTAAATGAGGAAGGCCTGAGCCTGAAAAATTGCTGGTTCTTCAATATGGACGAGTATTTGACGGACGATGGCCAGTGGATTCCCAAGGAAGATCCCCTGTCCTTCCGTGGCTTTATGGAGCGCACGGTTTATTCCAAAATCCGTCCGGAGCTGGTAATGCCGGAAGAGCAGCGGGTGTTCCCGGATCCCAACGATCCTGCCAGAGGCGATAAGCTCCTGGAGGAGCTGGGCGGCCCGGATGTCTGCTTCGGCGGCATCGGCATCACCGGTCATCTGGCATTCAATGAGCCGGATGCCAATCTGACCGTGGAAGAATTTGCCCAGCTGCCCACCCGGGTGCTGGAGATTGCACCGGAAACCCGGGCCACCAACAGCGTGGGTGATCTGGGCGGCGCTTTGGAAGATATGCCCCATAAGTGCGTGACCATCGGCATGAAGCAGATTCTCTCCGCAAAGAAGATTCGTCTGGGTGTGTTCCGGGATTGGCACCGGGCGGTATGCCGCAGAGCCATCTATGGAGAAGTTACCAGCCAGTACCCTGTCACACTGGCACAGAATCACCCGGATGCAATGATTATCATTAACAATGTGGCTGCCCAGAAGCCTCGCTGATGGGGGAGGCAGACCATGAACAGCTTTGTACTGAAAAATGTTACGGCTGCCCTGGATGGGGAGCTGACACCCGCCTGTGTAACGGTGGAAAACGGTGTTATCACCGCAGTCACGCCTCAGGCGGAAAATCCGGGCAGTCTGCCGGAGCTGGATGGCGGCGGGAAGATGCTGCTGCCCGGTTTCCTGGAACTGCACACCCATGGTGCGGCAGGCGTGGATGTAAACGCGGCAGATGAGGAAGGTCTGCGGAAAATCAGCCGGTTCTTTGCCTCCCAGGGCGTTTGCGGATGGCTGTGCTCCATCCTGACGGACACGGAGGAGCAGACCCTGAAGGCCATTGCCGCAGCCAGAAAGGTAATTGAAGCGCCCGGCGATGGTGCCCGGCTCCTGGGCATCCACCTGGAAGGCCCTTGCCTGGCCACTGCCTACAAAGGCGCCATGCCGGAGCATCTTTTGATGCATCAGGCTGACGCAGGGCTGTTTGCCCGCTACCAGGAGGCTGCGAGCGGACACATTCGCTATGTGACCCTTTCCCCGGAAATCCCCGGGGCGGTGGAGATGATTCCCGCTCTGCGGGAGCTGGGTATTGTGGTTGCTATGGGACACAGCGGTGCCGGATACGATACCGCTATGGCAGCGGTACAGGTCGGTGTGACTGCGGCGACCCACCTGGGCAATGCGGAGCGGCTGTTCCACCAGCATGACCCGGCCATTTGGGGTGTGGCGCTGGAAACGGACTGCTACGTGGAGGCCATTTGCGATGGTCTGCACCTGCATCCCGGCTCTGTCCGGCTGTATCTGAAGGCAAAGGGCGTAGAGCGTGTTGTGGCCATCACCGATTCCATTATGGCAGCCGGCCTGCCGGACGGCTACTATAAGCTGGGCGTCAATGATGTAGTGGTGGAAAAGGGCGATGCCAAGCTGGTGGAGAACGGCACCCGTGCCGGTTCTACACTGACGCTGATTCGTGCCCTGAAGAATATCGTCAGCTGGACGGGCTATCCTGTGGCCAAGGCCGTGCGGATGATGAGCCAGACCCCCGCAGAGCTTATGGGCTGGGAAAACCGGGGACGGATCGCTGTGGGCATGGAAGCCAACCTGGTGCTGATGGATGAAGAATACCATGTGCTTGCCACCTTCGCCCGGGGCGAGCAGGTTTATAAAGCCTGAGGAGGCGTACATATGGAAAAGCAAATGCTTTCCTTTACTTATACCGATACCCGTGGACTTGTCCCGGAAGAGGCGTTGGTCAGCCGCTGTAAAAAAGCTGCCCCACTGCTGGCAAAGGCGCTGGCAGGAGATGAAAAATATGCCGATTCCACAGGCTGGTGCCATGTGGAAGAAAATGCCGGGCAGGAGCAACTGGAAAATCTCCTGCGCCATGCCCGCCGTGTCCGGGAAGAGGCGGATGTGCTGGTGGTGATCGGCATCGGGGGCTCCAACCAGGCCGCCCGGGCAGCGATTCACGCACTGAAACCGGAGCAGGGGCCGGATATTCTCTGGGCGGGCAATACCCTGTCTGCCTACGAGTTGGAACGTACCCTGCGCCGACTGGACGGCTATGCATCTGTGTATATTGACTGCATTGCCAAGAATTTTGAAACACTGGAGCCGGGCGTGACCTTCCGGATTCTGCGCCAGTATCTGGAAAAGCGCTATGGTGCGCAGGATACCCCCAGACGGGTATTCGCCACCGGCAGTATCGGCAGCAGCCTGCACAAGCTTTGCCTGGACTATGGCTATACCTTCCTGACCTTCCCGGAACGGGTAGGCGGCCGGTACAGTGTGGCAACGGATGTGGGCTTGTTCCCCATGGCAGTAGCCGGTGTGGATATTTGCGGGCTGGTTCGGGGCATGCAGGATATGCGTGCCCATCTGGAGGCGATGCCTGCCGAAGAGAACATCGCTCTGCGTTATGCCTGCCTGCGCAATGCGCTGCTGGAAAAGGGCTATGCCGTGGAGATGCTGTCCTTCTTTGAGCCACGGCTGGACTACTTTGCCAAGTGGTGGGTTCAGGGCTTTGCGGAGAGTCAGGGAAAGGACGGAACAGGTCTGTATCCCATTGTAGCCAGCAATTCGGAGGATCTCCATGCCACCGGGCAGTTTATCCAGGATGGAGCGCCGATCCTGTTTGAGACCTTCCTGGAATTTACTCAGCCCGATGCAACGCTGGTGGTGCCCGGGGAGAAAAAGGCAGATTATTTTGACTATTTGGATGGCCGCTCCTTCTGGGAGATCAACCAAATCGCCCGCCGGGCAACTTTCACGGCTCATTCCCAGCGTGGCATTCCCTGCCTGAACATGGCTGTGCCCGGGTTGGATGCCTACTATCTTGGCCAGCTGTTCTACTTTTTTATGTTAGCCTGTTATCTTTCCTGCGAGGAGCTGGGGGTCAATCCCTTTGACCAGCCCGGTGTGGAAGGATATAAGAAAGAAATGTTCCATCACCTGGGAAAGCCCGGGTATTGCTGAAAGGAGTAATCTACTATGCCTTTAGTTCCTTTGAAACCGGTTCTGGAAGCAGCCGAAACCTATAACTACGCCCAGGGCGCTTTTAATGTCAATGCGGTCTGCCAGGCCAAAGCGGTGATCGAGGCGCATGAAATGTTCCGTTCTCCTGCTATTTTGCAGGGTGCGGATCTGGCCAATGCCTTTATGGGCGGCCGGACGGATTTTGCCAATGGTACCCTGGAAGACAAAAAGCGGGGCGCAAAGAACATTGCCACCGCCGTGAAGAAATATGCCGATGCCAGCCCCATCCCCGTGGTGCTCCATCTGGATCACGGCCGGGATTTTGATTCCTGTGTGGCCGCTATTGAAGGCGGATACACTTCCGTTATGATCGACGGCTCTTCACTGCCTTTTGAAGAAAATGTGGAGCTGACCCGGGAGGTTGTCAAGTATGCCCATGCCCGTGGCGTCAGCGTAGAGGGTGAGCTGGGTGTTCTGGCCGGTGTGGAGGATCATGTCTTCGCCGCCAATTCCACCTATACCAATCCTCTTTCCGCTGTGGAGTTCCTGAAGAAGACCGGTGCGGATGCTCTGGCCATCAGCTACGGCACCATGCATGGTGCCAGCAAGGGTAAGAATGTCAAGCTGCGCAAGGAGATCCCCACTGCCATCCGGGAATGCCTGGCGCATGAGGGCATCCGGGCTTACCTGGTTTCCCATGGTTCTTCCACAGTTCCTCAGTACATTGTGGATGAAATCAATGCCCTGGGCGGCGATATTCAAAATGCCTACGGCATTTCCAAGGAAGAGCTGAAGGCGGCTATTCCCTGCGGCATCCGCAAGATCAATGTGGATACGGACATTCGCCTGGCGGTTACCCGAAACCTGCGGGAGCTGTTCCGGGATCATCCGGAGCTGAAGCAGGATGCGACTGTGGGCGGAATCTGGAAGCTGCTGGATGAAAAGCGAGCTGCCTTTGACCCCCGTGCGTTCCTGCCCCCGATTATGGATACCGTTATGTACGGCACCGGAGAAGGAAAGTCTCTGGAGATGACCACAGACGCCATTGAGCGTGGCGTGAAGGAGACTGTCGGTTCCCTGATCGTGGAATTTGGCTCCGTGGGCAGAATGCCCCTGGTAGAGCAGGTGACTCTGGAGGAGATGGCACAGCGCTATCAGGAGGGCTGATATGGGCGAGAACATGCTCATCGTCCACGGCGGCGGCCCCACCGCGGTGATCAACTGCTCGCTG
>CAZCRO010000035.1:0-22806 GCA_964501115.1 uncultured Oscillospiraceae bacterium | reverse complement strand
ATTGTCTCATACCGGCGAGCTCACTGCAAGTCGCTGGTAGGTTTTACGCTTACGACGGAAAAGTATATTGGATTCTTACCTGTATGATAAAGATGTGGCCACCCCCATAGTTCAATGAGGGTGGCCACATTCGATGAACAAACATTACATTTTGATAATCTTTATTATGGCGCACACTATTTTTTCCGCCTCAGCACATGTGTTATCTTTGCCTAGGGATATGCGAATGGTTCCCAAAGCATACTCCGGGTCAGCCCCAATAGCTTTTAGAACGTGTGATATCTGTGTGTTTTGGCTGTCGCATGCCGATCCGGTTGAAACCATAATTCCCATGAGGTCAAGTCGATGTAGCAGCATTTCGCCCTCATAGTTACGGAATGAAAGGCTTAAATTGCCCGGAATTTGCAATCCGTTGCCGTTTTTGCGGAAATCGATTTCGGCCGCCGTGAGTCTGGTCAAAATGATTGACTCTAGTTTTCGCAAATGCTGCTCAGTTTGCCCTAATGACTTATAGTTTTTGCTAAGAGCAGTCGCCATTCCAACAATCGCTGCCACGTTTTCGGTCCCTGCTCGAAGCCCAAACTCCTGAGCTCCACCATCTTGGTATGGTTCAATTTGCGAACCCTTTTTAATATACAAAAAACCTATTCCTTTGGGACCGTTAAATTTATGCGCAGAGGCAGAAAGAAAGTCTATTCCTAAATCATGCACATCTATCGGAATATGCCCAACCGCTTGCACGGCATCCGTATGAAATAACGCTCCTTTATCATGAGCTATTTTACAAAGCTCCTTTATCGGCTGAATGGTTCCTATTTCATTATTCGCCATAATAACAGATATAAGACCGCTGGTATGTCAGCAAACGACTACATGGAAACGGTCACCGGGTTTTCTGCCAGCCTGATTCAGTCCCTGGGCGGTGATACTGAAGCCGCAGTCAAATATGCGGATATGGCCATCACCGACATGGCGGACAACGCCAACAAGATGGGTACGGACATCGGGATGATCCAAAGTGCCTATCAGGGTTTTGCCAAGCAGAACTACACAATGCTGGACAATCTCAAGCTGGGCTATGGCGGTACAAAAACCGAAATGGAACGACTGCTGGCAGATGCCACAGCCATTTCGGGCATCGAGTACAATCTGGATTCCTATGCCGATGTTGTATCTGCAATCCATGTCATTCAGGAGAGTTTGGGTGTAGCCGGTGCTACCGCCGCCGAAGCGGAATACACCATCGAAGGCTCTATCAACTCCATGAAAGCCGCCATCAGCAACCTGGTGGTGGGTTTCGGTAATGCGGATGCTGACATCGAACAGCTTTGTAAAAATGTGACCGATGCCTTTCAGGATGTGCTGACCAACATCACTCCCGTTATCGAGAATATCATTGCGGCATTGCCCACGGCTCTGAATGCTCTGTTGGCTACGGTTGGTGAATTGCTCCCGACTTTGCTGGATACCGTTGTAGATCTGTTTTCACAGGTACTGACCACACTTCTGGAACTGATACCCCAACTTATCCCGGCTGTCATTCAGGCGGTCATGACCATCGTGAACACACTGATTGAAAATCTACCTTTGCTGGTGGATGCGGCGGTTCAAATTGTGACCTCTCTGGTTCAGGGTATTGCTACAGCACTACCTACATTGATTCCCGCAGCTGTCGAAGCCATTATCACCATCGTGCAAGGACTGATTGACAGCCTTCCGATGATTTTGGATACAGTGGTAGCTTGAGCAGTGGAAGTACTACCTTTAACTACGGTAACTACAATGCCTATATCATTATAGGAAACCCGAGTACATCTTCTGCGAAAATGGGTATTGTGGTTCCAAAAGGAATGATTACTACTTCAGCCGTGAACTATCAGATTGCGGACGAAAACTACTATCGGTCTTTTTCGCTGAAGTATTCTGGCACCACAGCCACTTTGACAATTGTGGGTGGCTATGGATATATCACGAATGTTTATGGAATGAATTGAGGAGGACAATATGAAAGTTATAACGGACGCTGAAGGATTTGTTCAGTGCTTTGCATATGTTGGCGATTTAGTGGAGGGTACGGAAGTACCGGAGCCGGATGACCTCGACCAGTTTTTACATCATTTCTACGCCTTTCGGCTTGCAGATGGAAAGCTTCTCTATGATGTAGAAGCCTATGAAAAGCATTTGGAACAGGAGATGAACGAGGAATATCGTATTCGCAGGGAAAAAGAATGCTTTTCTTGTGTAAATCGTGGGCAGTTGTGGTATGCCACACTGTCCATTGCACAGATTGCGGAACTGACAGCCTGGTATACCGCCTGGTTGAAAGTGACCGAAACAAAGGTCATACCGGAGCGACCGGCATGGCTTGAATAAGGAATTTGGGCATCCGCAAGGGTGCCTATTTTCATATAAAAATATGAAATTCAGGAGGAATGAGTCATGGATCTCACCACCATTGCGGCAACGATCACTGCTCTCGGTGTCATTTTTGGCGCCATCTTTGCCGTACACAAATGGTTCTTGAAGCAGGAAAAACAGGACAAAGACATCAAAGCCATTAAGGAAGAGCAGACCGTTCTCACTCAGGGTGTTCTCGCTTGTCTCCAGGGTCTGCACGAACAGGGCTGCAACGGCCCCGTCACTGCCACCATCGAGAAAATCGAAACACATCTCAACAAACAAGCCCACAAATAAGAAATGGAGGAATCTACTATGGACGCTTTTACCGAAATCACTACCATCCCCGCACTGGCCGCCATCGTGTACACCATCATCGACATCACCAAGACCGCCATTGGTGGCGATGAGAAGTTCCGGCGCTTCATTCCGCTGATTGCCTGTGTTCTGGGTGCAATCTGCGGTGTGGTGGCGTTTTACTTCGTTCCCGGTGTGCTGGATACCCAGAACCTTCTGGTTGCCATCGTGCTGGGTGCCGCCAGCGGTCTGTCTGCTACTGGTACCAACCAGATTGCCAAGCAACTGACCAAGCCTACCGACACAAAGGAGGATACCGAACATGAATCTGCATAAGCTCATCTTCACCGAAAATGCCTGCTACAAGGCAGGCAAAAAGATTACCGTCAAGGGCATCATGGTTCACTCCACTGGAGCCAACAACCCCAATCTCTGCCGTTATGTCGGCCCCGATGACGGTCTTCTGGGCGTAAACCAGTACAACAACCATTGGAATACTTACCATCCCAGTGGCAGGGAGGTTTGTGTCCACGGTTTCATTGGCAAACTGAAGGACGGCACCATCGCCACTTATCAGACCCTGCCCTGGGATCACCGTGGCTGGCACGCCGGTGGCTCTGCCAACAACACCCACATCGGCTTTGAAATTTGCGAAGACGGTCTGTCCGACAGCACCTATTTCGCAAAGGTCTACAAGGAGGCTGCAGAACTGTGCGCATACCTCTGCAAGCAGTACGGTTTGACCGAAAAGGACATCATCTGCCACAGCGAGGGCTACAAGCGTGGCATCGCATCCAACCACGGCGATGTGATGCACTGGTTCCCGAAGCACGGCAAGAGCATGGACACCTTCCGTGCGGAGGTCAAGGCTCTGCTTGCCGCTGATACCAAAACGGATGATACCCAGCAGACCGAAACCCCTGCGACTACTTATCCCGAAAAGCTGACCACGGGCTACTACCGTGTCCGTAAGACCTGGAAGGACAGCAAGTCCCAGGTTGGCGCATACCGTGTGCTTTCCAATGCAAAAGCGGCTGCGGACAAGAACCCCGGCACTTATGTGTTCACCAATGACGGTGTTGCCATCTATCCGACCACTGCAGCGGAAACTTACCGCATCCATACGGTGGTCAAAGGTGATACCCTTTGGGATATTGCCCAGAAGTACCTCGGCAGCGGTACTCGCTACACGGAGATCGTCAAGCTGAACGGACTGACCAGCAATGTCATCTACAGCGGCATGAAACTGAAAATCCCCAACTAAGCAGAAAGCCCACTGGGTATTTGGCATATTGCCATCTACTCAGTGGGCTATTTGTTTAATTCCGTTCTGTATAAGACTTGGAAATCTCATCGAAAAAGGCAAAGAGAACGCAGGTCTGGAAAATCCTTCTTCCAAGCCTGCGCTCTCTTTCTGTTGTATGCCTTGCTGTTCTGTGGCTTCCGAGTGATGGGATTGAGTTCGCCCCAGGTACCGCGTTTGGCCGTGTTGATTTTTTGCTGCTCCTTTTTGGACAGCTTCTCATAGGGAATAAACTTTTCCATAGAAAACCTCCTTGATGTTGATTTTTGTTATTGTAGCAAAGAAAAATAGTATTTCATCAACAATCTGTAAATTTCATACTTTTCACATATCAGTCCGTTTTATGGGACATTTAGTGTTTTATAATAAGGCCATAAAAAGAAAGGAGTTGACCCTCTCATGGTATTCTACAGCACAAAAAGCAATGAGAAAGTATTCCACCTTCCTCACTGCAAAATCGCCCGTCGTATTCACAAAGAGTATAAGAAGCAGTTCGCCACCCCGGAGGAAGCCCGAGTTGCCGGCTATCGTATGTGTAACTGCTGCTCCCCCATGGGCATGAAGCTCAGGAAAGAGCAGGAGGCCGTCAATCAGTTCTGCCAGGAAAATGGCGTTTCCTGCTGGTTGGAAGATGGCCAGCTTCATGTTATCACCCCCAAAAGCGAGTGGCGGATCATTGTCAACGGCAAGGCAAAGAAACTCTTTCTTTACCACAAGAATACATATGAAAAATTTGAAAAAATCCCCAGCATCGTCCCGGGATACCACTCCCAGGCCGCTCGCAGCGAAACGATTATTGGCTATCTGGAATACATCATTCAGCACGATATTTACCGCAGACGACAGGAGAAAAAAGCCAAGCAGAAAGCAGACAGTATGCGCAATCTGCGAAAGAATACACGATCTTACCAGTGTGGTACGGATAACCGCCGCTATAGTGCAAACCAGCTCTATTCCATTATGGACAACATCTACTTGTAATAGGAGGCATCGCTATGAGAAGGATGATCGGCTTTATGTCCAGCAATGAACCCAAAACGGAAACACCCGTAGCCCCCACCACCATTCGAAGCGTGACGCCTGTGAAATCGCTGGTGAAGGTTCGTTTTGAATGCCACTCCATACCTCTGGCATACTATAACGACCGCTTTGATCTGCAAGAGGGTGATGTGGTCTATGTCAGCGGTAAGCTGGCTGGTGAACCCGGCGTGGTTGTTTCCGTCACCACCAAGTTCCGCATCCACACCTCTGACTATGAGCGTGTGCTGTCCCTGCTGGATCTGACGATTCACGGCTCCTTCACAGGTGTACGGGACAAGATGGTATCCTTCGATCATATCGCCATTACCCCGGAACAGTTCGGTGGTTGGGTCACTCCACCCAAAGACCCCAAGAAAAAGAAGGACGAGGACGAAGATGAGGACGAGGTAATCTCCGGTGAGGGATACACCATCGGCATCAACAACATCGAAGCCTGCGAGGATATCACCTCCGCCATCGCCGAGCGGGCTGTTGGCTATTGCACGGAAGGCCGTGTGCGTTATCTCTGTGTCCAGAACGGTGTAGGCCGTGCTTATGTGGAAGGTACCAAGTGGTACCTGGTTGACTTCCATTTTAATGACGGCATGATGACCAACATCTACTGCGACTGTCCCTACTCCGATCTCTGCAAGCATGAGGTAGCCGTGGCCATTACCCTGCGGATGTTGTTCAAGCAGCCTCAGTTCAAAAATGCTGGCGATTTCATGGCCTTGGATCGCTGGGTATTCTGGCAGCTGGCCTCTCGCACAGACAGCATCACCATTTGAATTGTAAACTTTTTGATTTCTGTATTGCAATCAGCAATACAATGGGTTATAATAGAGCCAGAAAGGTGGTATGAACTATGGCAACTAAGACCGCTAATGTAATGGCTCGTGTCGAACCGAGCGTTAAAGAGCAAGCTGAAGCGATTATGGAGATGCTGGGCATCCCTGCTTCCGTTGTGATCAACACGCTCTATAAGCAGATCATCATGACTCGCAGCATTCCGTTCTCTCTTGCCGTTCCCGCTGTGCCGGTCGCCCGGGACGAGATGGACGAGGCCGCTTTCAATGCAATGATGGCGCGTGGTATGAACGAAGCCAAGGCAGACAAATCCCGCGCTGCGTCCGATGTATTTGCAGATCTGAGACGGGAGATGCAGTAATGCCTGAAAAATACACAGTAAAAATCACACCGCAGGCCCAGGAGCAACTGGGAGAGATTATCAGCTATATCAGCTACACTCTGCAAGCTCCCGGAACTGCCATGAAGATGCTGGACACTCTGGAAAATGAAATCACCTCTCTGGATCAGTTTCCCAACCGTGTACCCCTTACCGAAGAGGAACCCTGGCACAGTCAGGGTGTACATAAGCTCCCGGTCAAAAACTACCTGGTCTATTTCTGGGTGGACGAGGAAGCAAAGAAGGTTCAAGTATTCGGCATCATCTATGGCCGCAGAGATCAGCGGCACCAGCTGTCCAATTTGGATATGAACTAACAGATACGCTCTGGGCAACCTGCCTGGGGCGTATTCTTTTATGTGTCCGCTACACTACCACAGCCCTTACTAATCAGTCCTTTTTCAGCTTTCCTTCCCATTCACTCTCCCGGAAGCCCAGGAGGACTAAATCTTCCCCGATGGCCAGGGGGCGCTTCACCAGCATACCGTCGGTTGCCAGCAGTGCCAGCATTTCCGCTTCCGTCATGGTCGGCAGCTTGGTTTTCAGCTCCAGGGATTTATACAGCAGGCCGCTGGTATTGAAGAATTTCCGCAGGGGCAGACCGCTCAGACCGTGCCACCGCTCCAGCTCCTCCACCGTGGGATTCTCCACTTTAATGTCCCGAAGGTCGTAGGCAATCCCGTTTTCCTCCAGCCATTTGCGGGCCTTCTGGCAGGTACTGCATTTGGGGTAGCAAATAAATTTCAGCATGGTGATTTTGCTCCTTTCGGTTTATTTTTCCGTTTTATAGGGCCAGTCGAGAATACCGCCGAACTCCCGGATATTGGTATAGCCCAGCTCCACCAGAGCTTCTGCCGCAATTTTACTGCGCCGGCCACTGCGGCAATAGACGAGAATCAGCTGTCCCTTGTCCGGCAATTCTTCCTCCGCCCGGGCTTCGATTTCCGTATGAGGAATCACAATGGCACCGGGGATATGCCCCTCGTCATATTCCTCCTGAGCCCGCACATCCAGGATGATATAGCCCTCGTGACTATCCATAATTTTCTTGGCTTCCTCTGCTGTGATGTTCACATAAACCGCCTCCTGAACGTTTTCCTTCTCTTGCCCGCAGGCGGTCAGAAGCACTACCGTCAAAAGGAAAAGAAGCAACTTTTTCATAGTTTGATCCACTCCGCAATATATTTCCGCGCCGCATCCGCTCCATTCTTTTCTTCGTGGAGCAGATCATGGCGTGCTCCACGAAACAGCTTGAGCGTCACATTTTCCATCCCGTTTTTCTTCATTCGCTGATAAATTGTCCGGACACCCTTTCCTCCGTCTCCCACAGGATCATCCTGCCCGGAAATCAGAAGAATCGGCAAGCTCTTATCCCACCCATCGTATTCAAAGGCGCTTCCCGTCCGTTTCATGGAGCCAAGCAGTTCCCGGAACAAACCTGCGGAAATATCTTTGCGCACCAGCGGGTCAGCCAAATACTCGTCCAGCGCCAATTCATCCGCACAGAGCCAATCGGCGGCAGTACGGTTGGGCTTAAACTTCTGGTTGTAGGTACCAAATGAGAGTTGCCTTACCCGATCGGTGCTTTCGTCAAACCCGACCTTTTTGATTTCCCCTTTGACGATAGCCATCATAATGGACAGGAGCCATCCGGGCTGGTAGCCGGTTCCCATGATGATGGCTCCGGCAATCTCCCCCTCCTCAGGATACTTTGTCAAGTATTCCCGAAGCAGAAACGACCCCAATGAGAAACCCAACATATAGTGGGGTACTCCCGCAAACCGCTGTTCCAGCAGCTCATAGAAAATGCGCATATCTTCGATGGATGCTGCCCAACCGCCATCTCCAAAGGAAGCCACAGATGGATCACCGGGATTTTTACCGTGACCACGCAGGTCAAATCCCGCCACGGCAATTCCCATAGGCAGCAGAAACTCCGCAAACGCTTCGTATCGTCCCATATGCTCTGTCATACCGTGGGTAATCTGTAAAACCGCCTTCACCTCACCATCCGGTAGCCAAAGAACCCCAGGGAGTATCGTCTCCCTGCACCCCGTAAATTCAAAATACTCAGGCGTCATTGTTTCGTCCTCCTCCGTGCTTATCTCCTTATAACCTTCCGAACGTTCTTTCCTCCGCCACAGAATCCAGCAGCAGAATCTTCTGCCCGATCCTTTGGACTTATTCTATCACATCAATCAGCAAGGGAAAAGCTTTTTCTTTGTTTATAGCGGTGCGAATTCTGACTTTGGAAACTTCCTGGTTAAATCTGCTCCGTAAGGTACTATGGCATTAAGAACACTCCAGGGTTTGGCCCACACAAAGGCAGCAGAAGCAAGAATTTCAGAGAGCATACGTTCCGGAACAGAAGATGCCAAAAAAGCAAAAATTGCGAATAATTTCTGTTTCTATGTGCGTCAGAATGTTGGGGGATTGCGTTCTTCATACATTTTTTCCATTTTGCAGTGCGTCAGAGTTCAGGTCATAAAAACCCCCTGTTTTGCGCCAGGCAAAACAGGGGGGTATGGTCAAGTGGACTGCCCTGTACGGCAGTATGCTGCGCTTTATTGCAGCTTGGAAGCAATCAATATGCGACGCCCCAGTATACCATCTTGCTGGCGGGCTTGCCGCAGCAGGCGCAGGTATCTGCCAGGTGCTCCTGCCGGAAGGGGATGCAGCGGGAAGACATGCCGGCCTTCTCCTTCATCGCCATTTCGCATTCCAGGTCACCGCACCACATGGTCTTGATGTAGCCGCCGTTGGCCTCCTGCTTTTCCTTTGCCTCTTCCAGAGAATAGGCAGCGTAGATATGCTCGTCCAGATTGCGCTTGGCCTTCTCGAACATCTGCTTCTGCACCTCGGCCAGCTGCTCCTGAACGGCGCTCTCCAGATCCTCCAGCTTGGTTACCAGCTTCTCCCGGTCAGTACGGCGCACCAGCACGCACTGATCGTTTTCCAGATCCCGGGGGCCGCACTCTACACGCACAGGCACGCCCTTCATCTCATACTCGGCACACTTCCAGCCCATGGAATTGTCGGAATCATCCACCTTTACCCGGAAACCGGCCTTCTCCAGGCGGGTCTTCAGAGCAGCGGCAGTTTCCAGAACACCGGGCTTATGCTGGGCAACCGGCAAAATCACAACCTGCACGGGGGCGATCTTGGGAGGCAGTACCAGGCCATTGTTGTCACCATGGGTCATGATGATGCCGCCAATAAGCCGGGTGGACACACCCCAGGAAGTCTCGTGGGGGTTGGTTCTCTGGTTGTTCTTATCGGTAAACTCAATGCCGAAAGCCTTGGCAAAACCATCACCGAAGTAATGGGAAGTGCCGGCCTGCAGCGCCTTCCGGTCGTGCATCATGCACTCGATGGTGTAGGTTGCCTCTGCGCCGTTGAACTTCTCCTTCTCGGTCTTCTGACCCCGGGTAACCGGCATAGCCAGGACATTTTCGCAGAAGTCGGCGTACACATTCAGCATGGTCTCCGTGAAGTCCTTTGCCTCCTGCGCAGTGGCATGGATTGTATGACCCTCCTGCCACAGGAACTCCCGGTGGCGCAGGAAGGGACGGCTGGTTTTCTCCCAGCGCAGAACACTGCACCACTGGTTATACTTCATAGGCAGATCCCGGTGAGACTGGAGCACATTGGCAAAATGCTCGCAGAACAGAGTTTCGGAGGTGGGGCGGATGGCATAGCGCTCTTCCAGCTTCTCGTTGCCGCCCATGGTTACCCAAGCGCACTCGGGAGCAAAACCCTCCACGTGATCCTTCTCCTTCTGCAGAAGGCTTTCCGGAATCAGCATGGGCATGTACACATTTTCCACACCCTGCTTCTTAAACTCCGCATCCATCAGATGCTGAATATTCTCCCAAATGGCGTAGCCATAAGGGCGATAAATGAACACACCCTTTACGGAAGAATAATCGATCAGCTGCGCCTTCTTGCACACATCGGTGTACCACTGGGCAAAATCCACTTCCATATCGGTAATTTGTTCTACCTTTTTGTCCTTAGCCATATTTTTTCATCCTCTCCCAATGAATAAAAAGTTTACTTCATTTTATTATAGCACATATGTCAATAGTTTTCCTCATGTTTCTTTCCCGGAATGCTTGTTTTTTTCTTTGGATTTTGCTATACTGGTTTCAGAGTTTTAACCGGAGGGATCTTCTATGAAATCCATACGTGAAATATACAAAATCGGCAAGGGCCCCAGCTCTTCCCATACCATGGGGCCGGAGCGGGCAGCCCGGCTGTTCAAGCTGGCGCACCCGGAAGCAGAGGCCTTCCAGGTGATTTTATACGGCTCTTTGAGCAAGACCGGTGTCGGTCACGGCACCGACCGGGTGCTCCGGGAAACCCTGGCTCCCCTGCCCACGCAGATCATTTTCTCCAAAGAAGAATTGCCGAACACCCATCCCAACACCCTGGATTTCATCGCCCTGCGGGCAGAGCAGGAATGCGGACGGCTGCGAGTAGAATCCATCGGCGGCGGCGACATCCGAATTGCCGGCAAGAAGGATGACCCCGGTGAGGAAGTGTACATTGAGCATTCCTTTGCGGAAATTGCGGACTTCTGCAAATGGCGCTATATCCACAGCCTGAGCGAATATGTGGAGCTGAACGAGGGCCCGGATATTTGGCCGTTCCTGATGGATGTTTGGCAGACCATGAAGCAGTCCATTGAAGATGGCCTGAAGGCCACCGGCACCCTCCCCGGCGGCTTAAATGTCCAGCGCAAAGCCAATTACCTGTACAACAACGAAGCCCACTGCAACGCTCCGGCACTGAAGGAATTCCAGCTGATTGCCGCTTATGCCTATGCCGTAGCCGAGCAAAATGCCGACAACGGCATCATCGTCACCGCCCCTACCTGTGGTGCCTGCGGTGTGGTTCCCGCGGTACTGAAATATGTGCAGGATACCAAAGGACTGTCCGATGAGCAAATTTGCCGCGGTCTGGCCACGGCAGGCATCATTGGCAACCTGACCAAGAGCAACGCCTCCATCTCCGGTGCCGAATGCGGCTGCCAGGCGGAAATCGGCACCGCCTGCTCCATGGCCGCTGCCGCCCTGGCAGAGCTGTACGGCCAGGATCTGGATCAGGTGGAGTATGCCGCCGAAGTGGCTATGGAGCACCACCTGGGGCTGACCTGTGACCCCATCTGTGGGCTGGTGCAGATTCCCTGCATCGAGCGCAACGCCGTAGCTGCCATGCGTGCCATGAACGCCTGCAATCTGAGCTATTTCCTCACCGGTTCCCGGAACATCAGCTACGATATGGTCTGCCGCGCCATGCACGAAACCGGAACCAATATGAACCAGCGCTTCCGGGAAACCAGCGAAGGCGGCCTGGCAAAAATCTACCACCGGAAGGGAAAGAACTGACTTTCCTCCGGCAAAAACGATCCCACATGCTTCTCCATTGCGTTAGCATGTGGGATCATTTTATATGAGAGTATTGTGTATCACATCATCAGGCCATATCCACCCAGACAGGGCTGCCCCAGGCCATATGTTCATCCTGCTGGGTAACGCGCAGGTAGTAATAATCCGATTCTCCACGCTGGGTATCCACATAGGTGGCATCCACACTGTCGCTGTCCGGCTCCCAGGCAGCAATGACGCAATTGTTCTTAACCAGCTCAACTTTTACCTTATCCGTACCCAGAACGCTGATTTCCAGATGCACAGCCTTTCCCTGCTCCAATTTCAGTTCGCTGCCCATCATCTGTCCTTCTGCCTTCATGGAAACCAGAATCCTGGCACCGGTTGTGCCATAGGTGCGGCGGTCATACATGCTGTCCCAAATACCGGCACGATTGTGGGTAGGTGTGTATACCGCCATAATGCCGCCCTCTACACCGTGCTCCATCTGGTGGGAATCACTTCCCGCAGTGAAGCCCAGGCGATAGCCTCTGGACAAAGCCTCCTGCACCGAATGCCGGGGGAATTTCTTTATATTCTTGGTGTAATCACTCCACAGGTCATCAGTTTCATACGGGGCATGCCGGGACATAATTTCCGCCAGGCGCTCCACTTCATAGTCATTAAAGTTCCAGTCCGTAGCCGCACTGACATGTCCCCAGTCCGCTGCCGGATGATGGGGGATGCACATGGCCTTATGTGGGAACTTTTTCAGGCTGGCATACAAATCCGTGGGAGATTTTCCGCCGGGATCCCTGGAGCGAAGGATGGTTCCCTCATCATCCCGGAAATAGACATTTTTATGGCCAAAATCGTGCTTATATTCATTGGGTGTCCACTCGAAGGACAGCAGGCATGTCAGCTCATCGTCTGTATTCATCAGCCGTGCAGTGGTACGCATCAGCTCCCATTCCGACTGGCTGACCCAGTCTGGATAGCAGTCATGATCCGTCAGGCAGGAGAATTGCAGATTTGCCTTGTCCCGGCTGCGGCGGTAATACTGGTCAATGGTTCCCATGCCATCGGAAATACCACTCTGTCCATGAATATCGCCAAAGAGCAGTTTGCCGGTGTACCCATTCTTTTTCAGCCATGTGGCCACCTCTTCCGGCGTGCGGCTGTCCAGGTGCTTTTCCCCGGGAATGGGGCGACAGAAATAGTTTTCCGCCCCTTCCTTGCCGGCATCCCCCCTGCGGTCAATATCCTGGGGAGTAAACCGGGTGAGCACAATTTGTGCGTTTCTGTCAAAATGACCATTGGTCATGGCGTACTGCCACAGAAGCAGAATTTGCTCCTGTTCCCCAACCAGAACAAAAGGATGCACCGCGCAATGCTTATCTTCATAGGACATCATGGCAGGTTCGCTCCAGTTACCTCCATCCCGGCGGTAACGCACCTGTACCTGATCCTTGCTCCAGGTGTAGGTAAGCACCTGCAGGCCATCCCGGCTGCACGTGGCGTGCATATCCATATACCAGCCAACATTGTGGGCAATGGTCACAGGCAGCTGCGCCTGCAAGCTGCCGTTTTCCACCCACACATCCGCAGAGCACACAGAGAAGGTGGCACCATACCCAAAAGTATACCAGCAAACCGTAGCGCCCTTGCTTCCTGCAATCACCCTGGAATTGCAGGTCCACTCCTCAGTATGATCCAGCCGAAGTTCCTCTGTCCAGCCATCCCCGGTTCTGGCACGAACCAGAGTATGGTACCGGCCATCCTGATAGGCATCATAAACCAGATACAGGTTGCCATCACACCCCTGCCAGCCATTGCTGCGGTATACCTCCGGGCAAAGAGAAACCACTTCTGCTTCTCCGACTTCCGTCTCCGACAGAGTACACAGCATTGCCTTCGCCCCATTGCGGAACTGGCTTGTCCAGGTGAGATACAGTGTATCCCCACAGACAAACAGATTGGGATACAGCTCTGCCTCCCCCTGCGCAACCGTCATAGTAGCGCCCGCCACGCCCTGGCGCATCCAGCGGACACAAACTGCCCAGCCGCCATTGCGTGTCTCGCTCCAGGCATAGCACACAGCTCCCCGGTAGCCCATCGCCACAGGGTACAGAACCTCGCCTTCTCCGGACAGCGTCACCACATGCTCCAGGCTGTTGGCTCCCACTAGGCCACTCTCCAAAGTATCATGGCAATTGCAGTACTTCTGGTAGTGTACCCGCAGGTTTTCTCCATCCATAACGCCACCGGCAAACTGGGCGCTGTAGCGAACCATATCCGTAAGGGGCATTCCCTCCGGCGCAACGGGAATACGTTCAAACAAAGATTGCATATTCAAAGCCTCCTGTTAATCTGTTTCATGTTTTCCAACACCGGCCGGTGCCTGGATATGCTTTACGCCCACCGCCAGCACCACCAAGGTAACGACATACGGCAGCATTTGGATCAGCTGTGCGGGAATTCCCTGTCCCTGCAAATAGATCTGCACCGCGTCACAGAAGCCAAACAGCAGAGCGCACCAGACAATGCTCGCCGGATTGTACCGGCCCAGAATGTTAATGGCCACTGCAATATAGCCCCGCCCAGCCGTCATACCCCGGACAAACATATTCAGCTGATCCAGTGACAGAAACGCACCACCGTAGCCTGCAAGCGCACCGCAAATCAGCACGCCGGAATACTTGAGCAGCCGCACATTCAAACCTACCGCACTGGCCGCCTTCGGATTCTCGCCCACCATACGCAGACGCAGCCCGTAGCGTGTTTTAAACAGCACCACCCATCCCAGGATGACCACAGCCACCATCACGAAGAAATTAAAGGACTGATCCCGCAAAATCGGGATACTTCCTCCCAGTTTACCACCAACTGCCGCAACCATTTCCGAGGTGCCTTTGTTTCCCCAGATGATCTGCATCAGCAGCGTAGTTGCCGCCGTAGCCAGCAGATTCAGCGCAACGCCGCTGATCACCTGATTGACCTTATAGTTGACACACAACAAGGCATGGAGCAAAGCAATGAGCATGCCGCCCAAAATGCCGCAGAGGAATCCAACCGCAACGCTGCCGGTATAATAAGAGCCCAAGACGCCGCAAAACGCACCACACATCATCATGCTTTCCAGACCCAGAGCCATAACACCGCTGCGCACAGAGTAAGCACCACCTACACCGGCAAA
Source organism: uncultured Oscillospiraceae bacterium (assembly GCA_964501115.1). Classification (GTDB taxonomy): domain Bacteria; phylum Bacillota; class Clostridia; order Oscillospirales; family Oscillospiraceae; genus Faecousia. The sequence goes on along the minus strand of CAZCRO010000035.1, from coordinate 8,038 downwards.
TACCAGCGGAGTAGCACTGTATACCGTAGAACCCAAAATGGGCAGGAAATAGGTTAACAAAATGCCCATTTATTTTGCCTCCTTCCGGCTGCCGGTACGCAGCAGCTGTCCGCACCTTCCCATATGGCGGATGAGCAGCGGGGCAGATACAAACAGAACCACCATTGCCTGAATGACATCCACAAATTCCACAGGGATACCGGTGGTACGGTTCAATTCCAGTGCGCCCGCCTTCAGCACGCCGAAAATCAGTCCTGCCAGAGTCACTCCTACAGGGTCATCCGCCGCCAGAGTGGCAACGGCAATGCCATTGAATCCATAGCCGGGAGAAAATTCGCTGATCAACCGGCGATCCACACCCAGCACCTGGTTTACACCGGCCAATCCGGCAATGCCTCCGGAGAGAAGCATTGCCACAATCCAGGAACGCCCCACCGAAATGCCGGCGGTTTCCGCTCCCCGCTTGTTCAGGCCAACTGCCCGAATCTCATAGCCCAGAGTTGTGCAGCTGATAAACCACTTGATCGCCACACACGCCACCAGTGCCAGGAAAATAGCAATGGTCACCTGATAGCTGGCAAAAAGCCGTGGCAATCTGGCCGCCTTCACCACCCGCTCGGTTTGCGCAACCGGGCTCCCCTGCGCCAGCAGCACACCATTGAGCAGCCAGTTGATAAAGCAGGTGGCAATGGAATTGAGCATAACCCCCGCTACCACTTCGTTGGAATCGAATTTCACTTTCAGGATGCCTACAATCATGCCATACGCAGCACCGAACAAAAAGCCCATACCAACGGCCAGCAGAATATGTAACCAGCCGGGAATTCCCAGCTCCACAATGCCGATCACAGCCGCGCCCAGTGCGCCCATATACATCTGACCCTCGACACCCAGGTTGATCAGATTGGCTTTTTTCGCCAGGGTGAAGGCCAGGCCGGTAAAAATCAATGGTGTTGCCTGGGTCAGCGTTTGCGCAAAGCCACGCAGGCTGCCAAATGCCCCCACAACAATCGCGCCATAGGCTTCCACCGGGTCGTAGCCACACAGCAGCATAATCATCGCACTGATAACAATGCTGATTACCAGGGCGATCACGGAAATAAACAAACTGCTGTCCGTCAATTTCCGGGAAGAAGCCACTTTGCTTTTTTCTTTTCTCATTCCGTGTCTGCCCCCTTTCCGCCGGTCATCATCAGTCCAAGTTCCATTTCATCCCAGGTATCATGGACACTCTCCGCCACAATCCGGCCATCATAAATAACCGCCAATCGGTCACTCAGTCTGCGCACTTCATCCAAATCCGCACTGAGCAGCAGCACCGCCTTACCGGCATCCCGCAGATCCAGAAGCCGGTTATGAATAAACTCCTGGGCACCTACATCCACGCCACGGGTGGGCTGGGCGACGATCAGCACATCCGGATCTTCGCTGAACACCCGGGCAATTACCACCTTCTGCTGGTTTCCGCCGGAAAGCGCGCCGCAATGGGTAGCGGTAGACTCCGCCTTGACCAGATACTCCTCCAGCTTTTCCCTGGCAAAGCTTTGAATCGCAGTGGTTTTCCGGACACCTCTGCGGCTGAATTTCTCCCGCCGGTGGTATCCCAAAATCATATTGTCCTCGATACTCATTCCCGTGATCAAGCCCCGGCTTTGCCGGTCTTCCGGAATGTGTCCCACACCGGCACGGAGGAAGTCCGCCGCACCACCTTCCAGGAGCACACCATTCTTCCGAAGCACCATGGTGTCCGGCTTTCGCAGGCCGGTGAGCACTTCCACCAGCTCTGTCTGTCCGTTTCCTTCAATACCGGCAATGCCCAGTATTTCTCCTTTTCGCAGCTGCAAAGATATGTTTTTCAGAATTGGTACGCCCTTTTCCGTCACATTCAGGTTTTCAACAGTATAGGCTACCTCCCCCACCTGCTGACTTCTTCTGGTAAAGGCCAGATCCACCTTCCGTCCCACCATCATCAGTGCCAAATCCTGAATGTTGCACCCGGAAATATCCAGACCGGTATTCACCATCACACCGGAGCGCAGAACGGATACCCGGTCCGCAATGGCTGCCGTCTCTTTTAACTTGTGGGTAATGATAATAATGCTCTTGCCCGCTTTTTTCAGATCCCGCAGAACCACAAACAGTTCCTGAACTTCCTGGGGAGTCAGCACCGCAGTTGGCTCATCCAGAATCAGAATATTCGCTCCCCGGTACAGTGCTTTCAGGATCTCCACCCGCTGCTGCTCTCCCACGGACAACGTCTGCACCCGTGCCCTGGCATCGATGCCGAAACCATAGCGGTCGATCATGTCCTGCACCTTTTTTTCCGCGGCATGGTAGTCCACAAATGGCCCTTTCGTTGGTTCACTGCCGATGATGACATTTTCCGTAACCGTCATAACCGGCGTAAGCATAAAGTGCTGATGCACCATGCCAATCCCAAGACGAATGGCCTGGGAGGGATGCCGGATACTCACCGGCTCCCCGTGAATATAGATCTGCCCTTTATCGCAGGGCAGCATGCCATAGAGGATATTCATCAGCGTAGACTTTCCCGCGCCGTTTTCTCCCAGCAGGGAATGCACTTCCCCTTCCGCCACTGTAAAATTCACATTTTCCAGTGCGTGAACCGAGCCAAAATGCTTGGTTATGCCCCGCATGCTTACTGCATCCACAATGGACGCCTCCTTCCCTTACGGATATTTTGAATACCGCCCCTGTCCGAATAGCGGCCAGGGGCGATGATACTGACGGGAATATTAACCCTTATACTGGTTTGCAGCCACCCAGGCATCGATCTCCTCCATGGATTCCGGAGGTACCAGCTGGCCATCGGTGATCAGCTGATCGATCTTGTCCAGAGCGGACTGGATATTCTCCGGCAGAACCACATTGGACTGGGTGCCGTCATATCCCACAGCGCCCTCTTTAATGCCGGAAACATGCAGGCCGGAAGTCCAGCTGCCATCCAGAACAGCCTTGATCTCATTGTAAACCATCTCATTTACCGTACGGGCAGAGGTGCCTACAATGTTATCCGGCTGCAGATAGTTGACATTGGCACCCACGCCAAAGCTATAGCGGCCGACTTCGCTGGAAGCATTGTAAATGCCCATACCGGAAGCACCGGCAATTGCCTGAATAAAGTCTGCACCCTGGTTATACATACTCAGAGCCATTTCCTTGCCCTTGCCGGGGTCGTTGAAGGAATCCACATTGCCTTCCAGAACCTGAACATCCGGATTGACATATCTGGCGCCGGCAATATAACCGACAACACCTTTGCGCAGAGCGGGGTTTTCCTGTCCCAGGATGACACCGATGATGTTTTCCTCATTGGCAAGCTCCATATCGCTGATGGTACCCAGACCGGCAACCACACCGGCCAGGAAGGTCTGCTCCTGCCACTTGGTGCTGATGGCACTGACATTTTCCAGATCCAGGCTGGAATCGATGTGGGAGAACTTCTGCTCCGGGAAATCCTCGGAAACCTCGGTGATGGCATCGGTCATGTCCGCACCCAGACCGATCACCAGTGCATACTCCTGAGCTTCGCACAGGCTGCGCAGATAGGGTACATAATCGCTGACCGCAGAAGGCTCCATATAGTCAAATTCAATGCCCAGCTCTGCCTCTGCCTGCTGCATACCGGCATAGGCCATATCGTTAAAGTTCTTATCGCCCAGGCCGCCGGTACCCAGAACAATGCCGATCTTAACGGCATCCGCTTCGGCCTCCTGCGTGGCAGGTGCCTGGGTGGCACCGCCTTCGGTTGCCGGAGTCTGAGTTGCTTCCGTGGTGGTGTTGCCGCAGGCAGCAAGTCCCAGAACCAGTACCAGAGCCATAAGCAGGGCTACGATTTTCTGAATGTTCTTCATCGTCGTTTTCTCCTTTTTCGTTATATCAGGTATCCACAGATTCTTCACAGCAGTGTGTATACTTCCGTGGAAACATATGGTTTCCTGTTGTTTTTATTTTACAAAATTCGCCCCTGGCTAACCAGCAATAAACTTGACCAAATTCAGGATAATTTTGATATTTACAAAAAATGTCCCGCTGGTCAACGGGACATTTTTGACATTTATATTCACTTTTTTGATATTCTTGCCTGTTCCGGAGAGATACCTTTGTATTTTTTGTAGATTCTGGAAAAGTATCCGGGGGTTACATATCCCACTCGCTCCGCTATTTCCGCTATGCGCAAATCCGTCTTATCCAGCAGCTCCTGAGCACGTTCCAAACGGTACAATGTGAGGTAAGAATTGAAATTATCCCCAACCTCTTCCTTGAACTGTCTGGAAAAATACTCCGGAGAACGGTAAATTTGCCTGGCCACATCAGTCATAGAGATGTTCTCCTGATAATGGGCATGTATATATTCCACTGCGGCCGCAATGGAGGGAGAGCATCTGGCCTTCTGATTTCTCTCCATTTCATCCACCATCTGTCTGCACCACTGCCAGCATCCCTGCGCCGTCTGTGCCATGGTAAGCTCCGCTTTCGCGTTTTTGAATTCCTGATAGTACAGCTCTTCCACAGACAGCACCATCCGTCTGCAATCATCAATTGCCCACTTAATGTCCTGGCATCCCGGCTGAGCTATGTGCGAAAACCATTGCTCCAGTTCTGCCAGAGCCTCGCCGTAATTGCGCTTATGAATCTGGGAGAGCAGCTGCTCCCGCTCCTCCCGCAAGCGCCGGCGATCCAGAGCCGGTCTTCCCAGAAGATCCGTGTAAAAGATTCCGTTTGTATTCTTTGTTTCAAAAAATCCCATCCGCTTTGCTTCTGCCGCCTCCCGCAGTCCGGAGGCAAAATCATTTCTGTCCGTATGCACAGCACTGACACCCATATAGCCTCTGACTTGAAGGCTGCGGAGCAGCTCTTCTATCAGTATTTGCCTGGCCTCGTGCGCCTGCACCACCACATAGTCAAATCCCATTTCACAGGCAACTGCCAGATAGGCCTTTCCGCCGCTTTCCAGGCGCAGTTTCTCAGCGGTATCCGCCACCTCCCGCCACTGCTCCGAACCTCTTCCGGCGGTAATACAAAGAATCTGATAGGGCACATCCTTCCACATGCCATGCTTTTCCCAAAACCTGTCCGCATAACCGGGCTGCTCCTGGGTCTTATAGAAATTATACAGGTCGATGCAGCCATCCCGGTACACATCGTTCACCTTTGTCGTGCGCGCTTTCACCTTAGATTCCATCACCACCTGCAGCAGCTTCTCCAAATCCGCAGCCCTTAACTCGGACTTCAGAAAATACTCTCTCGCCCCCAGGGAAACCGCCTGCTTGGCATAGGTAAACTCGGCATAATTGGTAAGAATCGCAAAGGTTGTAAAGGGGAGTACTTCCAGTACCGCCTTCATCAGTTCCAAGCCATCCATCCCCGGCATGCGAATATCCGTAAAAACAATATCCGGCTTCCAATGGAGGATTTTTTCATAGGCTTCCTCCCCATTGTTGGCCGCCTGTACCACATAGTCCGGGGATGCCTTGCGGATGCAGTACACCAGCCACTCGCAGATTGGGGTCTCATCATCCACTACCAAAATATTAAGCTTCATGTTCAGCCTCCCCTTCCTGATGAATTGGCAATGTAAAACGAACCACGGTACCCTGTCCGGGCTGGCTGCGGATGGTCAGTCCGTAGTCCATACCGTAGATCAGCTGGATTCGCTCATGCACATTGTGCAGCCCCACCCGGTTCATGGAAGCATCCTTTTGCAAGATACATTCCAGTTTTTCCCTGGGAATCCCGAGCCCGTCATCCTCCACGGTTACAATCAGATTTTTCCCTTCCCGGAAGCTGCGGATACAGATGTGGATAGGATGCTCTCTGCCTCCATGAAAAATTGCGTTTTCCACAATCGGCTGCAAGATCAGCACCGGTACGCTGGCTGATAACGTATCCTCCGCCAGATCGAAGGTAGCCTGGAATGTGTTCTTATAGCGGTAAGATTGGAGCATCACATAGCTTTTCAAAGTATCCAGCTCTTCCCGCAGGGGAACAAACTCCGTGGAACGGGACAGCGTCTGCCGCAGGAGCCTGGAAAAGTAGTATATCATTTCTCCCGCTTCCTGCACCTGATCCATCTCCAGCATGAACCGGATGGATGTCAATGTATTGTGGATAAAATGGCTGTTGATTTGCGCATGCAGGAAATCCATCTGGGCAATATGCCGCTGCTGCTCCTCCTGGCGCACTTTTTCTATCAGGCAGCGAATTTCCTCCACCATACTGTTGAATGCCGATTCAATTTCTCCGAATTCATCGTCATTGGTCACCGGTATCCGGACAGAGAGATCTCCGGCTACAACCTCTCCCATTTTCTCCCGGATTCCGTCGATTCTTCCGGTGATACGCTGCGCCAGGAACATCAGCACCGCAACGGCAGCCACCGCACAGCTGGCAAACAGGCCAAAGACCATGTTGCGCACCATGGTCAATGTCCCGAATGCCATACGGGCAGGCATTTGCATCACCACGAACCACTCTGTATTGGGAATGCTCTCATAAATCAGGAAAAAGTCCCCGGAAATCTGACTGTTAATGTCCTTTTGCGCCAAATCGGAAACAGTATAATCCATTACCGTACCTATTTCCCGCTTGCTTTTTGCAGAAAGGATCTCGCCTTCGTCCGTCACCACCTGAATGGTGATGTTGTCATCCTGGAATTGGCGGAACTGGTCATAAAGCGCTATCTCGGAAATATCCAGCAGCACAATTCCCCGGAAGGTATTGGAAAACAAATCCCGCATGCTGATGGCAATTTGCAGCGTATGCCCCATGATGCCATACACGCCTTCGTTTGTGGCTGTAGGCAGCAGGAGCGCGTCCACTTCCCCACTCAGTAGCGGCTGCAGAGCCGGATTCTCCTGAATCGTCTCCCAGGTAAAGCGGCCGGAATTGTAGGCAGAAATGTTCGTCCCGTCCTGGGTGATTACATAAGCTTCCACCAGCGCCGCACCATCCAAATGCGTTGCGTTGAATTCCGAAAGCTCCGATACCAGGATGTCCCTGGCCTCCCTGGCCGCGTCCCGCCCCTCATCCGAAGAAAGCTCCAAAATCCGGCTGTTTACAGCCAGTTTTTTCCCAAAATTGCGAATTTCATTCAGTGTGCAGCTGGCAGATGACGCAAGAAACGACAAGGATGTTCTGTTCAGGCGAATATACTCTTCCCCTACCACCTGTCTGGAAAAGCTGTAAATTCCGATGCTACTTATGGTAAACAACAGCAAGAACACCACCAAAAGGATCAAAAAAATCCGCAAAACAAACGACTTCCGTAGCTGCATCCCAAATCCTCACTTCCATGTACTTCTGTATACTCTACCATAAATCGACAAAAATGTACATGACATTTTCCTGACGGTTTTTTCCCTTCCTTACCCCAATTTCACACCAACGGCATTGTCTTTCCAAGGAATTTTACCAGGATAGCCCTGCGTGCAGCAGATGTTTTGAAACTATAAAGATTGCTTATTATGCGATGCATTGAGCGATTTGTAGATACATAGTTTTTGTGAATTTTACAAATAGCCAAAACAGAAATAAAATATGGGTAAGATTCTGTCATATATAACAAATAGCAGAAGCAAGCAACTGCTATACCACAAAATTTGAAGCATCGTCTGCAAGGAGGCACAACCTATGGACTATCAACCTGCCGAAAACCGCTATGAGCAGATACCCTACCGCCGCTGCGGTAAAAGTGGTATTCTCCTGCCTGCCCTGTCCCTGGGACTGTGGCACAACTTCGGCAATATTACGCCCTTTACTACCCAGCAGAGCATTCTGCGCAAGGGTTTCGATCTGGGCATCACACATTTCGACCTGGCAAACAATTACGGCCCTCCCTACGGAGAAGCCGAACGCAATTTCGGCATCCATATGGATCGGGACTGGCATACACACCGGGATGAACTGATCATCTCCACGAAGGCCGGCTATGACATGTGGCCCGGCCCCTATGGTGACCACGGCAGCAAGAAATATCTCATTGCCAGCCTGGATCAGTCCCTGAAGCGGATGCACC
>CAZCRO010000034.1:0-23133 GCA_964501115.1 uncultured Oscillospiraceae bacterium | reverse complement strand
CCTTGGGCTTACGGCCCAGGTACTGGGTGATGTCCAGGATCTCAGCAGCTTCCTTAACCTTGCGGTCGATCTCTTCCTTGGTCTCATGGCGCAGCTTCAGAGCGAAAGCCATGTTATCATAAACAGTCATGTGGGGGTACAGAGCATAGTTCTGGAAAACCATGGCGATGTCACGATCCTTAGGAGCAACATCATTCACCAGGCGATCGCCGATGTACAGCTCGCCATCAGAAATGTCTTCCAGGCCGGCAATCATACGCAGGGTGGTGGACTTACCGCAGCCGGAAGGACCAACCAGAACGATGAATTCCTTGTCCTGAATTTCCAGGTTGAAGGCCTGAACCGCAACAACACCTTCGTCAGTGATCTGCAGGTTGGTCTTCTTGGTCTCTTCGCCCTTCTTCTTTTTCTTGTTCTTCTTGGCATCGTCGCCGTTGAAGGGGTAGACCTTCTTAATGTTCTTCAGGGTTAAGCTTGCCATAATTCTTCGACTCCGGACATAAGGACTCCTCGCTTATGCCCTCGCACACTGCCGGGTAAAACAGCAGAGGCATTACGACAGGTCTCCACACTGCCGCACCGCGAGTCAGACGGGGGTTTCCTCCTTTATTTTAGTGAAATTGGAACTATTTTGTGGAGTAGCGCCACTTCACCGGAATATCAAAATGATACCATATTTTCCCGCAATTCGCAACCGCCCGATGTGACAGTTTTCCGCCGCATTTTTTGTGGATTTTGACCAAAGCTCTGGTCACGTCCGCTCCTCCGGCCAGAAGGGCTCCCGGCAATTCCGGCAATCCCGCTGGCGGATCTGCAGTTCCTGGCTCTTTACGCTCACCGTGGTGCATGCAGGGATGGACTGGGTGATAAAGACATTGGAACCGATCACACTGTCCCGGCCGATCACCGTAGCGCCTCCTAAAATGGAGGCACCGGCATAGATGGTCACATTGTCCTCAATGGTGGGATGGCGGCGCTTTCCCCGCAGGCTCTGCCCGCCCCGGGTTGTAAGCGCACCCAGGGTAACGCCCTGGTAAATCTTCACACGGTCTCCGATCACCGTGGTCTCGCCAATCACGATGCCGGTGCCATGGTCAATGAAGAAATACTTGCCAATGGTTGCCCCCGGGTTAATATCAATGCCCGTTACACTGTGGGCATGCTCTGTCATGATTCTCGGCAGCACCGGAACTCCCTGACTGTAAAGCACATGGGCAAGGCGGTACACCGTAATGGCAAACATACCGGGGTAGCAATATACAATTTCGTCCGTGCTGTAGGCTGCGGGGTCTCCCTCGTAAAAGGCTTCCACATCTGTCTGGATCACGCTGCGCAGGTCGGGAATCGCCCGAAAGAATTCCAGCGCCACAGTCTCCGCTTTCCGCACTGCCGCTTCCGGCTCCAGACTCTGCTGAAACACCATTGTCAGCTGCTTGACCAGATTGTACATCACATCCTCAATCAGCATGGACAGATTGTGGTGGGCATTGTACATCCGGTATTCCCGGTTTCTGGAAAACCCGGGAAACACAATGCGCATCAGCTTCCCGATCATGTCGATGACAACCTCTTTGTCCGGATGGGCAAAGGGATCCATTCTGTCTATACTGCGGCCATGCCGGTAGTCCTCCAGAATATTATCCACAATCTGCTCTGCCTGCTGCTCCATTATTGCCATAGCTCTTCCTCCATTTTCTCTTCCCTTTCAGGGGCACAATGTTCTCCGGTAGAGATCATTCAGACTGTCGAAAAACCCCTGCGGGCTTTTCCGACAGAAAATGATTTTGATTTTATTTGCAGCCAAAGGCCGCAAACTCTGCGAGGCTTTTTTGACACGCTGACAATGATCTCCGGTGGAGATCATTGTTGCATTCCCCGCTCTTCCTCCGGGACAAAATCCAGCGTAATGGAACGCAGGCGGGGACGAAGCTGGGTGAACTTTACACCGGCCGACTGCATCATCCGCTTGGAAGCCAGGGTCGCCAGCGAATCGGCGTATTTATCCGACAGATACAAAACTTCCTTCACGCCGCTCTGAATAATCGCCTTTGCGCACTCGTTACAGGGAAACAGCGCCACAAACAGGCGGCTTCCCTGCAAACTGCGGCCGTTGGCGTTGAGAATGGCGTTCAGTTCCGCATGCACCACGTAGGGATACTTGGTCTGCTCTCCGGTGCGCTCCCAGGGATATTCGTCATCCGAGCAGCCCTTGGGCATGCCGTTGTATCCGGTGGAGAGAATGATATTGTCCTGGGATACGATACACGCACCCACCTGGGTATTGGGATCCTTGCTGCGCTTGGCCGCCAGCATGGCAATACCCATGAAATACTCATCCCAGCTGATATAATCTTCCCGTTTCATTTGAAGTCCCTCCCGTTTTTTCTACATTATATTGCATCCGCGCCCTTTCCACAAGAGGGAATCCATCCTTATTTTATGTACGAATTCTTAATTTTCCCCTTTTCTACTTTCTTTTCTCTCCGAATTGTGGTATTCTATGGAAAACTATCCCGCATACCTGTTTTGAAATGGAGAGATTGAAATGTTACGGAAACACACTTGCCTGGCGCTGGCAGTGTTGCTGCTCCTTCTGCTGACCGGCTGCCGCCGGCAGACCCCCACCCCCAGCGCCGTGGAAGAGACTACGGAGCACCCCCCGACCGTCACGGAAACCACGCCCCCGGAGACCACCCTACATACCCACCAGTGGAGCAAATGGAAAGTGCGCAAAAAGCCCACCGCCAAAGACTGGGGTGAAAAATACCGCGTCTGCGAAGGCTGCGACCAGGAGGAAACCCAGCAAATCGACAAGCTGGGCACGGAAACCTCCGGTGAAGCAACCCAGGAGGGTACGGAAGCCAGCACCCACACCCACCACTATAACAAAGAGGTGATCGCCCCCGGCTGTGAAGAATCCGGTTCCACCCGGTGGCTGTGCGACTGCGGCGATGTTTACTGGACAGACCGCACCGAACCTCTGGGGCATCAGTGGAGCCAGTGGCAGATCACCCTGCAGCCGACACAAACCAGCGAGGGCAGCCAGCAGCGTGTCTGTACCCGGTGCAGCCGGCAGGAAAGCCAGACCATCCCCTGCCTGGAACATGTCCACAACTATGAAGAGACCGGCTCCCAGCCCGCCACCTGTACAGCAGACGGCTACACAGAGTACACCTGTACCAGCGAGATTTGCGGCCATCACGTAATGCGCAAAATCATCTCCGCCACAGGCCACAGCTGGCAAACCACCGGAAATAACCGGTACTGCCCCAACTGTGGCACCACGGAGCCCCTGCCCACTACCCCCAGCATTCCGGAACCCACACCGGATCCGAAACCCGACCCCACCCCGTCCCCCAGCACCGAGCCAACCACGCCGGATACCACCGAGCCTCAGGCACCCGTTTCCTGACCCCACCGAATTTCCATCCCCAAGGCAGCCCCTTCCCGGGGCTGTCTTTTTTTCGGGAGATTTGGAATTTTCCAAAAATTTAAGAAATTTAGTAAAGACAAGCCTGGAAATCTGTGATATACTAGTATACTGACTAGGTTTATACACATACCAAGGAGGGATCCTTTTTGAAATATTTACGTGGATATTTATTTGCCGGTATTTTCGGCGCCATCACCTGGGTGCTTATGGCCTATGGCCAGCGGTTTTCCACTCTGGTGGATATGGTCTACCCCTATGTGACCCGAAACCTCCAGGGGGTGCTGGCCGGCTGGAGCGGCCAGGTGGATATTTGCCTGTGGCAGCTGCTGGCGGTTGTGCTGGGCGTGCTGGTTCTGGCCAGTCTGGTTCTGGTTATCGCCCTGAAGGGAAACGTCATCCAGTGGGGCGGCTGGGTTCTGGCCGTGGGTTGTGGCATCTACATGCTCCATACTGCCCTGTTCGGCCTGAACTTCTATGCCGGCGCACTGAGCGACGACATGCGTCTGGATATGTCCCCCTACACCCTGGAAGAGCTGACAGAAGCGACGGAATATTACCGCAACCAGGCCAATTCCCTGGCCACGCAAGTCCCCCGGGATGCCAGCGGCAATGTCAGCTTCCGTACCTTTGAAGAACTGGCCTCCATGGCCGGGGACGGCTACCAGGTGCTGACCTATGAAAAGCATTACCCCGTCTTTGCCGGGAGCACTCTGCCTGTGAAAAAGCTCGGCTGGTCCGATCTGTATACCTCCATGGGCATCACCGGCTTTACTTTCTCCCTGACGGGAGAGGCCGCCGTGAATCCCCAGGCACCGGATGTGAGTCTTCCCTTTACCATGTGCCACGAGATGGCTCACCGGATGTGCATCGCCCCGGAGCGGGATGCCAACTTTGCCGCCTTCCTGGCCGCCTCCCACAATTCCGATATTCAGTTCCAGTATTCCGCTTACTTTATGGCATACCGGTACTGCATCTCTGCTTTGTCCACTGTTTCTTCCCAGGCGGCTGTAGATGCCAGGAGCCGGGTGGAGGCTGGCGTAAGCGACTATCTGAAATTTGACATGGCACAATACGATGCCTTCTACCGCACCCGCAAGAGCGAAACCGCCACAAAAGCCGGAGACGCGGTAAACAACGCCTACCTGAAGACCAGCGGCGACAGCTCCGGCCTTGCCTCTTACGGCGAAGTATGCGATCTGCTGGTCAGCTGGCATGTGCAGGAAATCCTGCTGCCGAGCCTTGCCGAGGAAGAGAACCCCTTTAATCCGCTGGATAAGACCCAGGTGGATTTGTCCGGTATCGTCAACGCCAAATAGGAGAACAACATGGAACAGATCATCAAAGAGCACCTGCACGCCGGACTGCCCCAGCTGGGGCTGACCCTGACCGACGCCCAGGAGGATACCCTGAGTGCCTTCGCCGGGGCAGTGATCCGGAAAAACGAGGTTATGAATCTCACCGCCATCACCGACCCTGCCCAGGTGGCCAAACTTCACCTGCTGGACAGCCTGAGCGTGCTGTCCAGGATTGACCTTGCCGGCAAAACCCTCATCGATGTGGGCTGCGGTGCGGGTTTCCCCGGTGTTCCTCTGGCCATTGCCTGCCCGGAAGCACAGGTCACGCTGCTGGACAGTCTTGGAAAGCGGGTGGCCTGGCTGGAAGAAACCCTTCCCCAGCTGGGCATACAGGCTCAGTGTATCACCGCCCGGGCCGAGGAAGCGGTAGCAACCCGCCGGGAGAGCTACGACTACGCCGCAAGCCGTGCCGTTGCCCGGCTGAATATCCTGCTGGAATTGCTGGCTCCCTATGTGAAAGTAGGCGGTGCGGTGCTGGCCATGAAGGGCAGCGCTGCCCGGGAAGAGCTGGCTGAATGCAAATCTGCCATGCAGAAACTGGGGCTAAAGGAAGAGGCATTCTATGAGTTCCCGGTGGATGGCACCCACCACGCGCTGATTGTTCTGCGCAAGGTTGCCCCCACCCCTGCCAAGTACCCCCGGCGGTATGCCAAAATCAAGCAGGCTCCCCTGTAAGGGTTCCTGCCACCTTTCCAATACATACAACCGAATGGAGGCTTACACCATCATGAGGCTCCCTAAAAAGCTATGCCGGATCCTCCTGTTTCTTGCAATCCTTTGCCTGCTGCTCACCTTTGCCAGCCTGATTTTCATCCCCAAGGACAATACGGAGCAGGCCGGTATTTACAAAGCCAGTGCCAACGCCATCCGCTCCCAGAGTCCCGGAAGCATTGACGTTGTGTTTCTGGGGGACAGCGAGGCTTATTCCTCCTTCATCCCCCTGGAGCTGTTCGAGCAGACAGGCATCTCCTCCTTTGTAGTCAGCTCTCTGGATCAGAAAATGTACGAAACGCTGGAGTTGCTGCAAATGGCATTCCGCTATCAAAGCCCCAAGCTTGTGGTGCTGGAGGCGAATGTGCTCTACCGGGTATATCCCAGTACGGATACCCTGACTGCCGCTGTAGAAAGCAGGATTCCCACTGTGCGCTACCACAACCGCTGGAAGAGCCTGACACTACAAGACTTTTTCCACCGCCCCAGCTATACCGCCCAGTCCCCGGACAGAGGCTATCATCTGCTGCTGACCAGCGAGGAGGCAGATATTTCCGAATACATGCGCCCCATGGAGGAATGGGAACCCCTGTCCCGGCAGAACCGGGGGTTCCTGGAGGACATTCTCCGCCTGTGTCAGGAAAACCAGGCACAGCTTCTGCTGTTCAGCGCTCCCAGCCCCCGGAACTGGACAATACGCCGGCACAACACCGTCACAGATACGGCCACAGAACTGGGCATTCCCTATATCGACGGAAACCTGGAGTCCCTGGATATTGACTGGACACAGGACAGCTACGACGGCGGCGACCATCTGAACTATTACGGCGCTTCCAAAACCACCGCCTGGCTGGGTGAATATTTGGCAACCAACTACACCCTTGCAGACCACCGTCAGGAACAAGCCTACAAATCCTGGCACGAAGACGCACAGGCTTTCCGCCTGCGGCTGGAAGAGGGCAGCAAATAACCTCTTGACAAAAACCTGCTCCGATGTTATATTTGCCGCAACAAGGAAATACAAAAGCTGTGACGAAGACGGATTGGACGATTCCCTCACATAGAGAGCCGGGGACGGTGGAAGCCCGGCAGACAGTTGTCCTGTATCCCATCCCTTCTGAGCTGAGTTCCCAAACGCCTCCGGCCAGTAGGGAGCTTCGTGCAGGCTACGTCAGTGCCTAGGGCTTGTTGGAGCCTGAATAAGTGGTGCGTTTCGGCGCACAATTTGAGTGGTACCGCGGGTATTGTATGCTATACAAGGCTCGTCTCAAAGCGATTTGAGACGAGCCTTGTTTTTTCTTGCCCGCAGCCCCGGCTTCTGTATTTTCTACCCCCGGCTTGTACCGGAATTTCAAAAAAGAGAGGCAGAAAACAATGAAACTCACAAAGAAAAACCTTGTACTCGTAAGCTTTATGCTATTTTCCCTGTTCTTCGGCGCGGGAAACCTGATTTTCCCGCCTTTTCTGGGGCAAAACGCCGGAAATGTTACCCTGAGTGCCATGGCAGGATTTCTGGTAACAGCTGTTATTCTCCCGGTGCTGGGTGTAGTGGTCGTGGCCCGGTTTGACGGACTGGATCGGCTGGGGCAGAATGTCAGCCCCTCCTTCGGTCTGGTGTTTGCCGTGCTGATCTATCTGTCCATCGGCCCCGGGCTGGGTATCCCCCGGGCTGCTTCTGTCCCCTTTGAGATGGCTGTTGCCCCCTATCTCCCCGACGGCACCAACACAAAGGTATTTTTGCTGCTTTACTCTCTGGTGTTCTTCCTGCTGGCGCTGTGGCTCTGCCTGACCCCGGGCAAGCTGGTAAAGCGCATCGGCAATTATCTGACCCCCAGCCTGCTGTTCCTGCTGCTGTTTCTCTTCATCTGCTTTGTATTCCGGGGCGAGCGAAGCGTAGCCCCCGCCCAGGGCAGCTATGCCCAGGGCACTTTCCTGAAAGGCTTCTCCGAAGGCTACCAGACCATGGACACCATCGCCGCACTGAACTTCGGCCTGGTGATTGCCACAACCCTTGGCAGCCTGGGGCTGAAAGAAAAGAAAGACACCCTGCGCTACACCGTCCTGGCCGGCTGCCTGGCAGGCACCATTCTGGCAATGGTATACGCTATGCTGTCCTACATGGGAATGTGTTCCTCCGGCGTATACCCCATCCAGGAAAACGGTGCCTGGGTGCTGCGGTGCATCGTCTTCCAGCTGTTCGGAGAACCGGGCGCTGTACTTCTGGCAGCTATTTTCACCCTGGCCTGCCTGACCACCTGCGTCGGACTGATCAACTCCATCTCCCAGTACTTTGCCAATTTGTTTGGCCGGGTCTCCTACCAGACATGGGTGTTTGCCATCACGCTTTTCTCCTTCCTGGTTTGCAATCTTGGTCTGAATACCATCCTGAGTATCTCCGTGCCGATTCTCAACGCCATCTATCCCGTATCCATCGTGCTGATTCTCCTGGGTCTGAGCCATCAGCTGTGGCAGGGGAACCGGCTGGTGTATCCCCTTACTGTAGCAGGCACCGCCTGTGTCAGCGTAGTATATGCTCTGGAAAACGCACAGATTCCCCTGGGCGTTCTGGCAAACCTTGCCAATCATCTGCCTCTGCACAGCCAGGGTTTTGGCTGGGTAAGCGTCGCCCTGGTCATGCTGCTGATCAGCCTGGTGCTGGGCAAAAAGAAATAAAGAATTCTTCGCTCTCTTCCGTCTCCGGCGGCAGAGAGCGAAAATCTTTTGCTTTTTTCAGGTATTGCTTCCGTTTTTTCGGGCAAACTGGTAGGGAAACCATTCTATTCCAGGAGGATTACCCATGATGTCCAATCCGTATTCCGGCACAAAAACAGAGCAAAACCTGCGTACCGCTTTCTCCGGCGAATCGGAGGCCAGAAACAAATATACATTTTTCGCCTCCATCGCCCAACAGGAGGGATATGAGCAAATCGCCGCTCTCTTCCTGAAAACCGCTGCCAACGAAAAAGAGCACGCCCAGATGTGGTTCCGGGAGCTTGGCGCTCTGGGAGACACCGGAGAAAATCTCCTCTCCGCCTCCCAGGGGGAACACTATGAATGGTCAGACATGTATGACGGTTTTGCCAAAACCGCCGAGGAAGAGGGTTTCCCGGAACTGGCCGCAAAG
Source organism: uncultured Oscillospiraceae bacterium (assembly GCA_964501115.1). Taxonomy (GTDB): domain Bacteria; phylum Bacillota; class Clostridia; order Oscillospirales; family Oscillospiraceae; genus Faecousia. The sequence goes on along the minus strand of CAZCRO010000034.1, from coordinate 14,510 downwards.
TTCCGCCTGGTAGCCGGTGTGGAAAAGCACCACGAAGAGCGCTACCGCGCCCTGCTGCAAAACGTGCAAACCCGGCAAGTCTTCGCCAAAAGCCAGGTAAAAGTTTGGGAATGCCGCCACTGCGGCCACATCTGCATCGGCCTGGAAGCCCCCGCTGTCTGCCCCATCTGCAACCACCCCCAGGGATTTTTCGAAATTTACGCAGACAATTATTAACCTAACATCCCCACATCGGACACCGATGATATGCTACCCCTATAAGAGGCAGAGAAGAACTGTCTTTTATAGGGGTATTACTATGTCAAAGCGAATGAAGGCGGGGAAAAGTATGGATAATCAAGTCCGCAAAAAAGATGGGTTTGATTGAAGCATCCAGGCAAGTACGTGTTTTCCACCCAGGACTCCCTGCCCTTTTGGGAAAGGCATTGCTTTTTCTTTGGGAATCGGGTATAATGGAGAAAAATAACGCAATTTCCCCAGATGGGAAAGATTGGAGCGAAAAATGTTTAACAGTCAACAAAAGCGGGAGGCGCTGCTCGGCCTGCTGTCCGGTGTGCTGGTGGTTATCAACGGTGCGCTGTTTGCTTATGTGTGGTTTCACTACTACAAGATGAAGATGTATGTCTACCCATTCTTTGCCAAGGGCGATATGCTGGTGATTTTCCTGTTTGCCGCTGTTTACTGGCTGTTTGCCCGGCTGTATGGCGGGTTTGATGTAACCTTTCACTCCGCGGCAGAGCTGACCTATTCCCATGCGGTTGCGGCGGTAATCAGCTGCGGTATTCTCTATCTGGTTACAGCGCTGCTGATCCGGGCGATTCCCAATGTGCTTCCCATGCTGGCGCTGCTGGTAGTGGCAGTGCTTCTGGACGGATTGTGGTCTCTGGGCGTAAAAAAGCTGACCCGGAAAATTCTCACTCCCCGCTCGCTTCTGCTGATCTATGACAATCCGGAGGCAAAGGATGACGGCGTGGAGATCCTCAACGCCCTCCCCGGCGTGTTCCGTCTGCTGGGCAGCGTATCCGCCCACCGGGGCAGTGAGGCGATTTGCGAAGAAATCCTCCAGAAAAATGCCAGAGCGGTGATGCTTTGCGGCATCCCTTCCAGCCTGCGCAACGACCTGGTGAAGTACTGTATTGACCACAATGTGGAAGCTTATGTCCGCCCCAACATCGGTGACTTTCTGATCAAAGGTGCCAAGTCCCTGCAGCTGAACAACCTGCCTGTAATGCTTTGCCACCGCAGCAGCCCCTCGATCTGGTATCTGGTTGTAAAACGGGTGATGGACATTGTGCTCAGCCTGATGGCGCTGGTCGTGTTCAGTCCCTTCATGCTTGTCACCGCTGCGGCAATCAAGCTCTATGACCATGGCCCCATTCTCTATAAGCAGCTCCGGCTGACCAAGGACAGGAAGGAATTCTACGTATACAAGTTCCGCAGCATGCGGGTAGATGCCGAAAAGGATGGCGTTGCCCGGTTGGCACAGACCAATGACGACCGGATCACTCCCGTGGGCAAAATCATCCGGATGCTGCGCATTGATGAAATGCCTCAGCTTTTCTGCATTCTGCTGGGTACGATGACCATCGTCGGCCCCCGGCCGGAGCGCCCGGAAATCGCTGCCCAGTATGAAAAAGAAATGCCGGAGTTTGCCCTGCGCTTACAGGCCAAAGCCGGCCTGACCGGTCTTGCCCAGGTTTACGGCAAGTACAACACCACCCCCTACAACAAGCTGCAAATGGATCTGCAATACATTGGCAGCATGGGCATCGTGACGGATCTGAAAATCATCTTTGCCACTGTCAAAATCCTGTTCATGCCGGAAAGCACAGAGGGTGTCTCCCAGGGCTCCACCACCGCCATGGACAGAGGGGTGCAGAAAGAAGACAAATAACAACCGCCGGATTCAAGATTTTCCTATAAATTCCGGTTTTACAAACATATGAATCCCACAAAAGGGGCTGTCTGAAAATGATTGAAAAATCATACAGGACAGCCCCTTTTACATGGGAATGATTCTGTTTTTTACATTTCTTCAGCAAATGCTGCCAGAGCGGCACCAATCAGGCAGCTGTTTTCCACCCGGTAGATGGTGACGGATATACCCCGTGGTTCCAGCAATGCCGCCAGTTCCCGGCGAAAACAGGGAGCGAAGTCCGTCAGCTTGTAGTAATTGGAGCCTTCCATAACCATGCCGCAATTTTCTCCTTGTGGACAGCTTCGCACAATGCCGCCGGCGGCCAGCACCGCCGCCAGCTTTGCGCCCCGGTGCACGATTGCCCGGGCAATGCCCCTGGCTGCAGGGGATTGCGGAAGCACGCTGTCCCCTGCCAGATAGGCACTGAGCACAGCCAGATCCGCCGTCAGCGGAAAGTCCGGCGGCAGAAGCCCTTCCAAAATGGCCTGCTGCCAGGCAAGGCGGATATTCTCCCCCAGGTATGCCCCGGCGCACTGCTTCTCCCCCCGGTAGTAGCTGGGCGTATCGCTCGCGTCAATCACCGCCCGGTCAAACCGGGTCTTGGGGAAGCCGTCAAATTCTCCGATCTCTGTACTGATAATCACCCTGCCCCGGCGCAAATCCCCGGGCAATTTGGGGATATTCCGGCATGGCTCGGCGTAGCAAATATTCACACCCGTGCCCAGAATCATCCCCACGGTGATTTCCTTGTGACAGTGGTGGGCACCCAGAAGCGCCGCAGTGGAATCATTCAGCACCCGTACACTTTCACATCCAGCGCCCAGCGCTTCCCGCAGGGACGCGCCTACGGGCTTGCCGATAGCCTCCGGCACCCGGATCTCCTTGCTCCACCGGGTAAGTGTACCATCCAGGCTCCGGTTCAGCTCCACATCGTAGGAGAAACAGAAGCCGACCTTGCCCGCTTTTTCCGGATGCTCCACACAGGAAGCAAGCCGGTCATAAAATTCCGATGCCCCCAGAGTTTCCCGGCTGCCGGGCATGCGGGTCATATACACATGCCCCAAGCGGCAATTTCCCTTCGCATCCATTTCTGCCTGAGCCACACGCAGATTGGTTCCCCCCGCATCCAGCACAGTGCAGCGCTTTCCCGCCACGTTGGGGATCTCCATGGGCAGATAGGAAGGGATCATGGGAATATTCCCCTTTCCTTCCAGCCCCAGAGCCATCTCCTCCAGCAGCCGCTCCAGACAGGCGGGGGCATCCACCTGTTCCGGCGAGAGGGCATATTTTTCTATAAACGCTTCCATTTTTCTTTTCTCCCAGTCTTTACTCTATTCGTCCCTGGCTTTTCACTATTGCAAAACGGGAGCTACCGGCGGCAGCTCCCGTTCTTTTTCTGGTTTACTCCCACAGTCCGTCCGGGTACATCCCCTGACGGGTCATCTCCGCCAGGGCAGAAACCACCAGGGGCTTATCCGCAGCGTAGGTAACGCCGTGCCACTTATCCGGAGAATACAGCATCTTCACTGTAGCCTTTCCCTGGCTGAGCAGCTCCGAAACAATGGAGGGCAGGAAGAACTCCCCCTTCATGGGGTTTTCTGCCATTGCCTTGTCCAGGAAAGCAGGGAATGCCTCCCGGCTCTCGGCCAGGAAGCTGGGGGTGAAGCCCCACATATTCATGGAAACGGTGGTCGTATCGGCAATCTCCACCCAGGTAGCGCCGTCATCTTCCGTATAGTGGATGCCGGAAGCATACTTTTCGATCTTGGTACGCTCCACTACGCTCTCCAGGAAGCCTTCGCTGTTCACCTGGCAGATGCCCCGGGCGACGGAGCCATTGTCCGAAACGGTTTTCCCCATTTCGTAGCCCACCATGCAGTAACGATACCGCTCGTCATCCCCGTGGGTGGACAGATACCGGTAAATTTCCCGGAAGGCGGCCTTGCCATAATAGTCATCCGCATTGATCACCGCAAAGGGAGCGTTGCCGATTTGTTCCCCGGCGCACAGCACTGCGTGGCAGGTACCCCAGGGCTTGGTGCGTCCCTCCGGGACGGTATACCCCTGGGGGAGCTTATCCAGCTCCTGGTAGGCATAGCGAATCTCCATAGGGGCATTTTTCAGCCGGGCACCGACTGTATCCATAAAGTCTTTGGCAATGGCCTGCTTGATGATGATCACCGCAGTTTCAAATCCGGCCTCGTGGGCATCGAACAGGGAATAGTCCAAAATGGCCTCTCCCCTGGAGCCAACCGGATCAATCTGCTTCAATCCGCCATAGCGGCTGCCCATACCGGCAGCCATTACAACCAGAATCGGCTTTTCCATTACTTCTGCTCCTCCCGTACAATCCGTGCCATATCGTCCCACTTGCGCTCCATATCCGCCACCAGCTTAAACTGGGTACGGGCTCTGTCCAGATTGTGCTCCGGGCGGGCAATGCCGAAGTAGTGGTCGCCATCGATGTAATCCGTCAGGAACCGGACACCGCATTCCAGGGTCATGGTCAGCGCACCCAGAGGCAGTGCCTCCCGCTCGTTTTCCGTAAGCCCCGGGCAGGCTTCCAGGAATCCCCGGGTGAAGATGCGGAACATTTCCAGATCCATTTCCATCTTGCTCAGATCCTTCTCGTCTTCCGCAGCCGTTGCCGCGCCAAAACGGATGGAATCACCAAAGTCGTAGGCACTCAGGCCGGGCATGGTGGTATCCAGATCCACCACGCACAAAGGGGTATGGGTCTTTGCATCCAGCATGACATTGTTCAGCTTGGTATCGTTATGGGTTACACGAAGAGGCAGCTTTCCCTCTGCCAGCATGGCTGTCAGGCGGCCGCCGATCTGCTCGTGTGCCATGGCAAACGCAATCTCCTCCTGCACACCGGCAGCTCTTCCCATGGGATCCCGGGCAATGGTCTCCCGGAAGATCCGGTAGCGATCCGGCGTATTGTGGAAATTGCGGATGGTCTCGTGAAGGGTGTGGGCAGGGAAATCCTTCAGCAGCTGCTGGAAATTGCCAAAGGCAATGGCGCTCTGATAGAAATCATCCGGGCACTGGGGAGCTTCCAGACAAATGCTCCCTTCAATATAGCTCAGCACACGCCAGTCGCTGTTCTTTTCATGGTGATACCAGGTCTTGCCATCCAGAGTCGGCACCAGAGACAGGGCGTGGTTGGGAGATTCCACCCGCTTCTGCAGATAAGCCGTGATGGCTGCGATATTCTCCTGCAGGCCGGCCACATCCGGGAATGCCTGATTGCTGATTTTTTGCAGCACATAGCGGCGGCCGGAAGTGGTGGTGACCAGATATGTTTTATTGATATGTCCACAGCCGTAGCCCTCACATTGTGCTACCGTTCCCTCCGGGAAAAACTGGGACAAAACACAGCTCAGTGTAGCGTCCATTCGACGATTCTCCTTTCACGTGCATATACACACTATTTTAGTATACCAAACCTGGGGCAGATGTCAAGTTTTTGGGGGATTTTCTAAAAGTTTTTCTTTTTTCGCAGTCCATTTTCTCTTTTTTTCTTTTCATTTTGAAGCATCTTGCCATTCTTCCCGGCGCTGTGGTATAATGGGGACAACTTTAGAAAAGGAGCAAGGATCATGGATGCCCCCCGTGTAAGAATCAGCGACATTGCCCAGGAACTGGGGCTGAGTACCGCCACCATATCCAATGTGATACACGGTAAAACTCAGAAAATATCCGACGAAACCGTTCGCCGTGTGCAGCAGGCGCTGGAGCAGCGCCAGTATATCCCCAGTATGGCGGGAATATTGCTGGCACAGAATGCCTCCAGAATCATCGGTGTTTTTATAAACGACCATGAAAAATACGAAGGCCACACTCTGGAGGATGTATTCATTTCCTCTTCTCTGAACCACCTTTCCACGGAAATTGAGAAAAAAGGGCTGTTTATGATGGTAAAAAAGGCCACAGACCCTAAGGACATTCTCAAATTCGCCTCCATGTGGAATATGGAGGGTCTGGTGATCATCGGCTTCTGCCACCAGGACTATATGTATCTGCGCAACCACATGCATATTCCCTTTGTGGTATACGATGGGTTCTGCCAGGATCCCCAGAGAATTGTAAACATCACCATCGACAATTTCGACGGTGGCCGTCAGGTTGGCACCCTCTTCCGCAACCAGGGATACAGCCGGGCGCTGTGCGTCTCCGACAATGACATTGGCGTAGATCAGGAGCGGATGGCTGGATTCCGGGAGGGCTTCCGGGGGCAAACGGAAACGCTGTGCATTCCCATGCACACCCCACAGCGCCGGGAATTTTACCGGGAAAAGCTTCCCCTGTTTCGCAGTGTCCGGGCCGTATTTGCCGTGTCGGATTACTATGCCATCGACCTGCTCCAATTCCTCACGGCCTCCGGGCTGCAGGTTCCCCGGGAAGTGGCCATTGCCGGTTTTGACGACATTCCCCTGTGCCGCATGGTAAGCCCCACCCTCACCACCGTCCGCCAGGATGGCGCCCTGCGGGCCAGGCTGGCCATCGAAAAGCTGATCCAGCTGAAACAGGGACTCGACACCCCCACCACCCTTACCCTTCCGGTGACGCTGGTGGAGCGGGAGAGCACCCGGCCGATATAACCAGCACACCCCAGGCAGACATTGAGGAAATGTCCACCCGGGGTGCTAGACTGTCGAAAAAACCCTGCGGGCTTTTCCGACAATCCTTTTGCAGTCTGCCGCGCGCAGAATTTTTCCGCCCTTGGCGGACAAATTCCACACTTGCAGCCTGAGAAGTATTTTCTGTCAGGTACACGCCCCGACAGAAAATACTTTTGATTTTATTTGCAGCCAAAGGCCGCAAACTCTGCGAGGCTTTTGGGGGCACGCTGACACCCCAAGCTGACATTGAGGAAATGTCTGCCTGGGGTGTTTGTTTTTCGTGTATTGGGGGGAAGCTTATTCCTCTTCCGCTGCCTCTGCCGCTGCCGCTTTTTGCGCCTCCAGCATCTCCGCCGCACTCAGCGGGCGCAGGACACTGTACTTATCAAAGCGGGTATCCGTAGTTGTCGCGATAAAGACGATCTGGGATGCCTTATCCGGCACCGTTGCCTTTTCTACCGCCGTCTCCACATCCTTGGCATCGATGTTTTCAAGATAGATCCGGCTTCTGGCTCCCTCCGGGATGGTCAGACTCGAATCGTTGGTACCAAAGGACAGTGTAAACGTGCCGCTGTTGGAGGCGGTACTGGTAAGCAGATTGTTCATGGCATTTTGCAATGCTTCGGTCTTATCCTTGTCGTACAGATACTGATCCGAATTGGGGAAGCGGAAATTGCTGAGCACCACCTCATGGAAGCCCAGATTTTTCAGTTCCAGTACCACAGAGGTGATCCAGCTCTGCACACCGGCATTGGCGGGATCCAGCCAGAAATATCCGTCAGAATCCATCCACAGACCCGCCCGGGAGAGCATATACAGGCCGCTGGTTACATTGGCATTGCCGTACATATAGTCACAGAAAGCGGAAACCCGGGCAATCATATAGTAGCCCTTGTCCAGCAGCTTCTCCACAAACTCGTTGACGCTCTGGATGGGCACACTGGCGGAGGCCACTGCCCCGGAAATGCCGCTGGAATAGTAAAAGGTGCCGTAGCCGCCTTTCATATCCACCATAATGGGTGTGCCCGCCGGGACGGCTTCCAGATCCTCATAAGCCCCTGCCATATCTTTGGACATGGCAGAATAGTCCAGATAGTAGCCATTGATGGCGGTGAGATCCTTACTGATCTCAATGGCATCGGAGCCTTCATTGTAGAAAATGGAAATACCGCCCTGGGCTTCCGGCTTCACAGCCTCCACGCCGCCGAAACCAACTTCTCCCAGTTCAAAATCCAGCTCTGCCGTGTCCCCGCTGTAGACAATATAGCGTTCCAGCCAGATCACGCTGCAAAACCAGACGATCAGGCCGATGGTTACCAGGCTCAGCGCCAGCAGGCCGATGCTGCGCAGACGCCGCTTGGTGCGAAAGGTCATTTTCATGGGTCGTTCTCCTTATTTTCCGGCGGTCACGCAGCGCCATTCCTCTTTTTCCCGGATGGTTTGCACTTTCAGCCCCGCCTTTTCCAGCGCCTGCAGCACATCCTGCAAGCGTGTATCGAGAATGCCGGAGAGGATGAGCACACTGTTCTCCTCCAGAAATTCCGGAAGCACGGGGCTCAGGCCAATGATGACATCGGCAACGATGTTCACCAGCACCACATCGTAGTGCCCCTGCCCCAGGCGCTTCATCAGCTCGCTGTCCTCGGTGACATTGCCGGTGAGTGCCGTAAATTCCGGGGCAGCGAAACCATTGTAGGCAGCGTTCTCCCGGGCAATGTCTTCGGCCTTTGCGTCAATGTCCACACCGATGGCGCTGGCCGCTCCCAGGCGCAGAGCGGTTATGGACAAAATTCCACTGCCGCTGCCCAGATCCAGGCAGTGCATACCGGGGCGGATACGCTCTTCCATTGTCTCCATCACCATCTGGGTGGAGGGGTGGGCACCGGTGCCAAAGGTCAGGCCGGGATCCAGGATGATCTTTTTCCGGTCTGTCTCCTGCTCCGCCAGCCAATAGGGCAGCACCACCAGGGACTTTCCCACTTCCTGTGGGGGATAGTTGTCCTTCCAGCTTTCCTCCCAGTTGGTTTCCGGCAGCGGGGCTACCTGCATGGTCAGCTCCCTGCCCCGGGCATAGTCCTGCAAAAGCGCCAGACGTGTCTGCTCCGTATCCTCCAGATACAGCTTGATCCGGCTCAGCCCCTGCAGGCTCTGCGCCAAATCCTCATCGATATAATCCCAATATTCCCGGTTTTCCTCCAGGAATGTCTCAAATTCCTGCTGATCCTCTATGCACAGATCTTCAAAGCCCATGCCCGTCAGCGCAGTTGCCAGCGCATTGACCGCACCGGGCTGTGTGTTGATTGTAATTTCCAGCCATGCCATGGCAATATCCTCCTTGGTACATACAAATCCATGTTATATTTTACAACAAACGCCGGGAAATGACAACCACAAAACTTTGAATTTTCTGAATTCCTTTCCCTGTTTCCTTCCCTGCAATTACCTATTGACAAACTAGGTTTATGGCGGTATACTACCAGAAATCCATTTTGGGAAGGAAGGCTGCACAATGTCTGGAATTTATACCTCTGCTGACCAGCTGATTGGCCATACGCCCCTGCTGGAGCTTACGCACCTGGAGAAGAACTACCATCTCTCCGCCAGAATTCTGGCAAAGCTGGAATACTTCAACCCTGCCGGTTCCGTAAAGGATCGGGCAGCCAAATCCATCATCGAGGACGCGGAACGCACCGGGAAATTGCAGCCCGGCGGCACCATCATAGAACCCACCTCCGGCAACACCGGAATTGGCCTGGCCGCCGTAGCCGCCGCCCGGGGATATAAGACCATCATCGTCATGCCGGATACCATGAGCCGGGAGCGCCGCCAGCTGATTCAGGCCTATGGGGCAGAGCTGGTACTCAGCCAGGGCAGCCTGGGCATGGCCGGTGCCATTGCCAAGGCAGAGGAGCTGGCCGCCGCGCTGCCGGGAAGCATCATAGCCGGGCAATTTGTCAACCCAGCCAACCCGAAAGCACATTTCGAAACCACCGGACCGGAAATTTACCGGGATACCGATGGTCAAGTGGATATTTTTGTTGCCGGTGTCGGCACCGGTGGCACCATCACCGGAACCGGCGCATATCTGAAAGCCCAAAATCCGAATGTAAAAATCGTGGCCGTGGAGCCTGCCGATTCCGCCGTTCTCTCCGGAAAACCCGCAGGTGCCCACAAGCTGCAGGGCATTGGTGCGGGTTTTGTTCCCCAGGTGCTGGACACAGGCATCTACGATGAGATCATCCCCGTTGCCAACGAGGCCGCGTTCACCACCTGCCGGGTCATCGGCCGCCAGGAAGGCATTCTGGTTGGCATCACCTCTGGCGCTGCCGTGTGGGCAGCCATGGAGCTGGCCAAGCGGCTGGAAAACCAGGGAAAAACCATCGTCGCCCTTCTGCCGGACACCGGCGACCGGTATCTGTCCACCAATCTGTTCGGCTGAATATCAAAAAATCCCCATTCCCGGCCTTGGGACTTCACAAGGCCGGGAATTTGTTGTATGATGAATAAAAGACGATACCAAAGGAGATACCCATGGAAGTAACACTGATGGATATGCTGGAAGCCCGGGAGCGGCGGGCATACCGGCAGCAAGCCCTGCTGGAAGAATTCGGCAGCACCCTTATCTGCTTTACCATGAACATCGCAGGGCCGGAAAAGGATTCTCCCCTGATTCAGCGGGGCTTCCTGCTGGGGCAGCAGCTGCTGGAAGGGCAGCTGCAAAGCGCCGGGCTGACCATACGCCACCGGGAGCTTCTCCAGGCAAACACCGGCTGGGAGGGAATGTATGTACTCTCCGCTCCCCCTCTGCAGATAAAAGCACTGACGGCAGAAATTGAGGACGCCACCCCCGCCGGGCGGCTGTATGATATGGATGTACTTTGTCCGGACGGCCGGAAGGTAGACCGGCAGGAGCTGGGGCTGCCCGGCAGGCAATGCCTGATCTGCGGCGGCTCTGCCAAGGCATGCGCCCGTAGCCGCAGCCACACCGTCCCCCAGCTGCAGGAGCGAACCCGCCAAATTCTTACCCAGGCGCTGGCAGAGCAGGACAGCCGTCACATTGCCCGGCTGGCTTGCCAGGCACTGCTATATGAAGCGGCGACCACACCCAAGCCCGGCCTGGTGGACAGAGCCAACAGCGGCAGCCACCGGGACATGGATATATTCTCCTTCCAGGCCAGCGCCGCCGCTCTGTGGCCCTACTTCGCCCGCTGCGCCCAAATCGGCATAGAAACCGCTGCCCAGTCTCCTGAGGCTACTTTCGATGCCCTGCGGCTGCCCGGCCGTCTGGCAGAGGCGCAGATGCGCCAGGCAACCGGCGGGGTCAATACCCACAAAGGTGCCATTTTCTCCCTGGGCATCGCCTGTGCCGCCCTGGGGCGGCTTCCCGTGGCACATTGGAGCAGCCCGGAGCGGATACTGGAGGAATGCGCCGCTATGACCCGGGGTCTGGTTGCCCGGGACTATGCCGGACTGACGGAGGAAACCGCCCAAACCACAGGGCAAAAGCTCTACCTGCGCCATGGCATCACCGGTGTACGGGGGCAGGCGGAAGCTGGTTTCCCGGTGGTTCTGAAATACGGCCTGCCCAAACTGGAACAGGGGCTGGCTCTGGGCAAATCCATGGATCTTTCCGGCTGCGCCGCTTTGCTGGCCATGCTCGCCCACACAGCGGATACCAACCTGATTCACCGGGGCAGCTATGCCCTCCAGGCAGAAATCTCTGCCCAACTGGAAACCGTGCTGGAAAAGTCCCCCTTCCCGGATGAAGCCACGTTACGGGAACTGGACTTACAATTTACGGAAAAGAATCTTTCCCCCGGCGGCACGGCAGACCTGCTGGCGCTGGTGTATCTGCTGCATTTTATCAAGGAGGAAGCCCATGTGTGACTACGCCATTACCCAAATCTACCCCGGTGACCGCTCCGGCCTTGCCAAAATCGATGCTCTGCTCGCTCAGGAAGGCATCCGGCGGGACGGAAACCTGGACTATATCTGCGCCGTGCTGGACGGGCTTGGGCAGCCCATTGCCACCGGCAGCTGCTTCGGCGCGACACTGCGCTGTCTGGCTGTCAGCCGGGAGCATCAGGGTGAGGGTTTGCTCAACCAGGTGGTATCCCACCTGATGGAGGTTCAGTTTGCCCGGGGCAACACCCATCTGTTCCTGTATACCAAAATCCGCACGGCACGATTCTTTGCCGACCTGGGCTTTACGGAGATTGCCCGGGTAGACGGAACCCTGGTTTTCATGGAAAACCGCAAAACCGGTTTTTCCAATTATCTCAAGTCCCTTTCTTCCCACACTCGGGAGGGCTGCTCCGCCGCACTGGTGATGAATGCCAACCCCTTTACCCTGGGGCATCAGTACCTGGTGGAACAGGCGGCGGCACAGTGCGACTGGCTGCATCTGTTTGTGCTGAGTGAGGATGCCTCCCTGGTGCCTTTCCCGGTGCGCAGACAGCTGGTGCAGGAAGGAACCGCACACCTGAAAAACGTCATTCTCCACGATTCCGGCCCCTATATCATCAGCAACGCCACCTTCCCCAGCTATTTCCTGAAAGACGAAACTCAGGTCATCCAGGGACACGCCCGGCTGGATTTGGCGGTATTTGCCAGGATTGCCCAGGCGCTGAACATCACCCACCGCTATGTGGGAGAAGAACCCACCAGCCAGGTGACAGGGCTATACAATCAAATTATGGCTCAGGAACTTCCCAAAGCAGGCATCGCCTGCCATATCCTGCCAAGACTTACCCATGGGGAAACCGCCATCAGCGCCTCCACTGTACGCCAGGCGCTCCAGGCAGGTGACTTCGCCCTGGTAAAAGAACTGGTACCTCCCAGTACCTACCGCTACTTTACCTCCCCGGAGGCGGAAGCCGTCCTGCACCGGCTGCGCAATGCCGGAAACGTGGTACACTACTGAGTTCTTCGCGCTTTCGGAACCGCCCTGTTCAAAACCGCCGTTTCCTTTAGAAAATCTTAAACAATCCGTTAATTCTCACCCCATACGGTTGAAATTCCCCGGAATCGCAATATAATAGGAGACAAGATATTTTTTGAGCGCAAGGTGGTAACTTATGAACAAATTCAGCCTGTGGCTGAGGCAGGCAGGGCAGCGATGCTCCGCAGGCCTGCGCCAGTTTATGACCGGCCGCTACGGTGCGGATCGGCTAAATATGGTCATTCTGGTTTGCGGCCTGGTTGCCAGCATTCTTTCCAGTATTTTCCTGGGAAAGCTGTTTGGCACACTTTGCTGGTTTGCCAGCTATGGTCTGATGGGCTGGGCGATCTTCCGGGCACTCTCCCGGAACACATATAAGCGCTACCAGGAAAATCGGAAATTTCTGCTGTTCCTCGACCGGCTGAAAGACCGGAATTATCGGTATTTCGATTGTCCCAAGTGCCGCCAAACCGTCCGGGTTCCCAGAGGAAAGGGAAAAATCTCCATCACCTGTCCCAAATGCCGGGAAAAATTTATCCGCAAGACATAAAAAAGCGCACATTTTCTTGATTCCGGAATAGCATGGAGTGAGCGGCAAAGCTCAAAAACCATTGCCCGGAGGGATTTGTATGTGCGGTAATAACGGACTGTGCGGAGGCAACATCTGGTGGATCATCATTCTGGTTCTGCTGTTCAGCTGCTGCGGCAACACCGGCTGCAACAACTGCGGCAACACCAACACCACCGGCGGCTGCGGCTGCTACTAACAAAAACGCCCCGGGTAACGGGGGCGTTCGTAAAACAGTTATAGTCAAAAAATCTGAAAACAATGTGTTTTCAGGGGGACGGCGTGACTTCGGTCACGCCGTTTCTTTCGTCTGGAACGCAGTAACGCAAAACAGCCCTTTCCTCTGCCTTTGGTTTCGTGGATGTTGCCGCAAAGCGGCTTTCAGCCACTGAATGCATAGCTCAGAGGTGGCACAGCGAATGCGGTGACGTGTGGGAGTAAGGTTTTGGGGTACCCGGAAGGTCGTTCCCGCAGTTTCCGCCAGGAGGGCAAAAACGGGAGCGCTACAAAAAATCGCAGCGCTCCCAAAGAAGACGGATATGGAATTATTCTGCCTTTGCCTCGGCAATGATCTTGGCCTGGTTGGCCTTAGGCACTTCCTCATAGCGCTCGAAGGAGAGGGTGAAGGTGCCTCTTGCCTGGGTCATGGCACGCAGGTCAATGGCGTAGGTGCTCATCTCGGCCATGGGCACTTCGGCTTCCACAACGGTGTTGCCCTTGTTGTCCGGGTTCATGCCCATCACACGGCCGCGGCGCTTGTTCAGATCGCCGATGACATCGCCCATGTAGCTGTCGGGAATGGTGACGGCCAGGGATCCGACAGGCTCCAGCAGCGTCACGCCGGCATTGGGCATGGCTTCCTTAAAGGCCAGGATGGCAGCCATCTTAAAGGCCATTTCGTTGGAGTCAACGGGATGGTAAGAGCCATCGTACAGAACGGCCTTCAGGTTGACCATGGGATAACCGGCCAGGGGGCCCTTCTGAATGGCTTCCTGCACGCCCTTTTCCACAGCGGGGTTGAAGTTCTTGGGCACGGCGCCGCCGACAACTTCCACATCGAAGATCAGCTCATCCTGCTCTTCCTGGGGCTCGAAGCGGATCCACACATCACCGAACTGGCCGGAACCGCCGGTCTGCTTCTTGTGCCGGCCATGAGCCTGGACGGTCTTCTTGATCTTTTCACGGTAGGCAACCTTGGCGGGACTCAGAACGGCATCCACGCCAAAGCGGGTCTTCAGCTTGGAAACCAGGACATCCAAATGCTGGTCACCGGCGCCGGAGATGACGAACTGCTTGGTCTCACCATTGTTGACCAGGGTGAAGGAGGGATCTTCCTCGTTCAGACGGTTCAGGCCGGTGCCAACCTTCTCGTCCTGGCCCTTGACCTTGGGGGCAATGGCCATGGAGTAGCAGGGCTGGGCATAGGGAATCTGCTTCAGGGAGACCACCTTTCTG
>CAZCRO010000033.1:0-23542 GCA_964501115.1 uncultured Oscillospiraceae bacterium | reverse complement strand
CCGAGGCTGTAGAAGATCTGTTTTACCAGTATGTATCTCATTTAGAAAAGCAAGAAGAAGTAGATCACAAAAGTGTTTTCGTGGATGGAACAAAACTGGAAACCGCCAAATGCAAAATGTTATCCACAGGAAGACCGGGAAAAATGTCTCGATCAGCTTTGCTATACCCAAATGTAAAAACTTTGCAATTTTGTCAACGATTTGGGATACCAATGAGACCTCGTGAACCGGCAAAAGGGCTGCTGCAAAAATCGAATTTTGCAACAGCCCCTTCTTTCGGCCTTACTTATGGACCTTGTGCCCGGTGCGAGTGTCCTCGATTTTGGGAGTCTTGTTCGGAATCCGGATAATAATCTCTTCCAGTTCACAGTCCAAGGCTTCACAGATCAGGTCAAGGTGCTCCAGGTTCACACGCTCACATAGCTCATGGTACATTTCGTTGATGGTCGTAGGGCGGATACCGGTCTTCCTGGCAAGGTCGGCTTGTGTCCATCGAAGCTCGCCTAACTTCTTGGATAGTAAAATCTTAATCATATACAGCCGCTCCTTTGTGATAATCTACCGCAATTCTTGCGAATCGTGTGGAATATGTTAGATTATCACGAATTAGGTTAGGCTAGATTATCACGAAATAGGTTATGACTACCGCGGCAAAAATCGGTTCGTAGAATAGTCCCTTGCAGACAAAAAACATCCACCCCTGTTTCCAGAGGTGGATACGATTTTTTATAGGGGGAGAACCAGTACAAAACCCGCTTGCAACAAATAAATTGTGCAGAGTTCGTCTGGCTCCCCTCTGGTGGACTCGAGGAGATTCGAACTCCCGACCCCCACAATGCGAATGTGGTGCGCTCCCAGCTGCGCTACGAGCCCGATTACTCGCTTATTATATCGCACCCAAACAGGAAAGTCAAGCAAAAAGATGCCCTGAGTGTGCCTGTGCCATCCGGGTTACATAGCGAACTGGATAGCGCAGAATGCGGCGTAAACGGCAAGCAGAGCGATACCCTGGAATCGGCTGAGTTTTTTTCGTTTCAGTGCGGGCAGCGTCAGGAAAGCCATAACGAACAGCATCAGCGGAATATCCAGTACCAGGCTGGCATTGATCCCTGCGATGGTGCTGCTCTGGGGGATTTGGAAGGGGGACAGGAGCATGGATGCGCCGGATACCAGAACCAGATTGAAAATGTTGGCGCCGATCACATTGCCCAGAGACAGGGAGCTGTGTCCCTTGGTCAGGGAGGTGATGGCGGTTACCAGTTCCGGCAGGCTGGTGCCCAGGGCAACAAAAGTAAGCGCAATGACGGATTCCGGAACGCCCAGTGCCTGAGCAATCAGGGTACCGTTGTCTACCAACAGGTCTGCGCCTACCGCAATGAGTGCAGCGCCGACGATCAGCAGCAGAATGTCCTTTGCCATGCTGTTTTCGCTCTGCGTCTGCTGGTCTTGCTCACCTTGGGAAGGGTTGCGGAAGCCCTGGCGGATGGTGATGAACAGATACAGGGCAAAGATAGCCAGCAGAGCCAAGCCCAGCACCCGGCTGAAATAACCGGTGATATAGGCGTTGAGCACATAAATGGCAGCGGAGCCGAAGAAGAAGCAAACAGGGGTTTTCAGGCTCCTGGTGTCCACAGGGCCGGGGCGGATGGCTACGGTCAGTGCGGCGATCAAGGCCGTGTTGCAGATGATGGAACCAATGGCGTTGCCATAGGCAATTTCGCCGTGGCCAGTCAGTGCGGAGGTGGCGGATACCATTACCTCCGGCAGTGTGGTGCCGATGGATACTACGGTGGCTCCAATGATGATTTCCGGTACATGAAACTGCTCGGCAATTCCGGTGGCACCGTCAACAAACCAGTCGCCACCTTTGATCAGCAGAACAAGACCCAGCGCGAAGAGCAGAACGGGGATAAGCATAAGATTTCTTCCTTTCCAGAAAAAAGTGTGTCGTTATCTTTGGATGGTGAATTCTACCGGGGTATCTGCAGGTGCATCCAGAAGCTCGGGATTTTCCAGCAGCTTTTTCACAAGCGCCACTGTTCCGGAATAATAATACCCGTCGGCAATACGCTCATCCAGTGTAATGCCCAGAGGAACCACTTCCTTCAGTTCCTGGCTACCATCCGGGTAGTGGAACATTTTCATATGCTTCTTACCCAGCACGATGAAGCAGGAATTGGTTCCCCAGTTTACCAGGTGATGATATCCAACTTCCAGGCCAATGGAGCCAAGGTTACTCAGGAAAATGCTGGCATGGTTTGGGTCGCTGCCCACCAGAGCCTTCGGCGCCCAGCCGTGCTTGTCCAGCCACAGTACGACATCGATAATCAGGTTGATCAGCCACTGGGGCAGCTTGGTTACGATGTCCATAGCGCCGGTGGAGATGTCCTTCTCGGTATCGCTTTTGGTAACATGGATTACCTTCATGATTTTTTCATGGAAGGAGTCCATGGTTTCCTTTTCGTCGTAGGTCAGGTAGGCCAGTGCCTCGGTGGCCTTGTCGGAGAATTTTTTCTTTACAGTGAAGGCCAGGCTGATTTCATCCCTCTGGTAGATTTTTCGGTTGCAGACAAAGCGGTTCATTCTGGGACGCAGAACGAACGCTTTGCCAATGGCGGCGCAGATTACATGAAAGAAAGTGTATTTGTCTTCCTCCCGGCCGGCGTTTTTCTTGGCCAGGTATTCCTGCAAAGGCTGAAAATCAATGTCAACGCTGATAAATGCCTCATTATCTGCCCGATTCGGCATAATGCCGGGCATGATCCGGTTCATGGAGGGCAGATCCCGCAGCCACACAGCATCCGGTCGGTCTCCCCATTTTTTCTTTGTTTGAGCCATGATAATTCCTCCTGGTATTCGCGGCGGCTTGCCGCTGCATCAATGTCCCTATTCTATCAGAAAGGGTATGTATTTGCAAATATATTTTCTTCGCTGTCCCCGACGAAAAATGACATGATTTGCCTGTGTATTGTGTTACCATTCCAGAGAGTCTGTGTTTCGGAAAATATCTTTCCGGGGGGAGGAGAACAGGAATGAAGGAACTATTGCGGGATGTGCGCCATGCGCTGTGTATGGGGCTGCTGGTGCCGTTGCTGCTGCTGCCCAATGGTGCACGTCTGTCCGGGGGTGCCCAGGGAAGTACGCCGGAATTTACCCAAAGGCAGGAAGAGGGACTTACGGTAACTTTGCTGGGTGGAGAGGAACTGCCTTTGGAGCGCTACCTGGTGGGAGTGGTGCTGGGAGAAATGCCGGCGGATTTTCATCAGGAGGCGTTGAAGGCTCAGGCGGTGGCGGCAAGGACATACACCTGCAAAATCCTGAAAACAGGAGGGAAACATGGGGATGGGCGGCTGTGTACGGATCCGGTGTGTTGTCAGGCTTATCTGGATCCTTTGGCCTACCCGGAGACGGCAGAAGCTGTGGAACAAGCCGTGGAGGATACCCAGGGGCTGGTGCTTTGCTACGATGGGGAGCTGATCGAGGCGGTATATTTTTCCTGCTCCGGCGGAAAAACAGAGGATGCACTGGCTGTCTGGGGAACGGAGTATCCTTACCTGCGCGCGACGGACAGCCCGGGGGAGGAGGCTTCCGGCTATTATCGCAGCAGTAAGTGGCTGAGCCGGGAGGAGTTGGAGCTGCGTTTGGGATTCCTGTTGCCGGAAGATTCCGATGCCTGGCTGGGGAAACTGACCAGGACGGAGGGAGGCGGTGTGGAGTACTGGGAGTTGGCCGGCCATATGCTCACCGGGGTGGAAACCCGGAAAGCCCTGGAGCTTCGCTCTACAGCTTTTACAGTATCGGTACAGGAGCAGGGGCTGCTGTTTGTAACCCAGGGGTATGGGCACCGTGTGGGACTGAGCCAATATGGGGCCAATGCAATGGCGCAGCAGGGGAAAACCTTCCGCCAAATCCTGTCTCATTATTATCTGGGAACCGATCTTGTGGAAGTGGTTGCAATGGAGAATGAAAAATGGTATAATTACCATTCAAATAGATAAGGAAGGTGATCCTATGCTGCTTACCATAGACGGACATACCATACAGGCACAAAAGGGAGAGAGTTTGCTGACCCTTGTGCGCAAACTGAATCTGGACAGTGGAGCCCTATCCCAGCGTCCACTGGCAGCACGAATTGCCGGTGAGGTTTTTACTTTGAATTATATCCCTCTGCGGGATAAGGATGGGGAAGGGGATCGTCCCAGTATGCGCAGAGCCATGGCGGCATCTGGGGGAAAGGTACATTTGCTCTGCTTCCGGGATTCGGCAGGACGGGATGTATATGTCCGCACAGCCCAATTGGTGATGTTCCTGGCATTGCGGCAGCTGTGGCCGCAAGCGGTGTCCAAAATGAATTGCACTCTGGGTTCCAGCGTGTATATTTCCGTGCAGGGAGCGGAGGATTTTTCTGTATCCAGGCTGAAAGAGCAGATCGGAAAAATTGTTCAGGAGGATTTGCCGCTGCTGCGTTGCCGGGTGCCCAAGGAGCAGGCAATCGAACAGTTCTGCCGGGATGGTCAGCCGGACAAAGCACGCCTGCTGGCGTGGCGGAGCCTGCCCTATTGCAGCGAGTACACCCATGGCACGTATACGGATAATTTCTACGGAGAGTTGGCACCCAGCACCGGGTATCTGACCGTTTGGGATGTCCTTCCGGCAGATGGGGGCTTCCTTTTTGTTTTCCCTGATGACCTTGAGCCGGATCGCTTGGCAAGGCTCACCCCGATGCCCCAGTTTTTCAGTGTCTTTTCCGAAGGAGAGCGCTGGTGCAAGCTGATGGAGTGCGAAAATGTGGCGGATTTGAACGAGTTGACTTCTTCCGGCAGGATTCGCCAGCTCATCCGGGTCAACGAGGCCTTGCATGAAAAGCGCTTCGCTCAGATTGCGGATATGGTCTGCTCCCGTGGGGCGAAAGCTGTGCTGCTTGCAGGCCCCAGTTCCTCCGGAAAGACCACTTCTGCAAACCGCCTGGCAACGCAACTGCGGGTTTATGGAAAAAAGCCGATATTGATGAGTCTGGATGACTATTATATAGACCGGGACAAGATTGCCCCCGGGCCGGACGGAAAACTGGATCTGGAGCATATCAATACCATCGACTGCGCGTTGTTCCGCCGGGATATGGCAGCCCTCCTGGAAGGGGAGGCTGTGCGTCTGCCCAGCTTCAATTTTGTCACGGGAAAGCGTGAATGGCGGGGAGATACTTTGCGCCTGACACCGGAATCCGTCATCATCGTGGAGGGCCTGCATGCGCTGAACCCGGCCATGCTTCCGGAAAACGTGGAGCAGAGTCTGATTTTCAGAATGTATGTCAGCCCGCTGCTTCCTCTGAATCTGGATAATCATAACCGGATCCCAACCAGTTACTTGCGTTTGCTGCGGCGGATAGTGCGTGACCATGAGACGAGAGGCGCTTCCGTGCAGCGGACACTGTCCATGTGGGAGTCTGTCCGGCAGGGAGAAAAGCGGTGGATTTTCCCCTATCAGGAAAATGCGGATGTGATTTTCAACAGCTCTACCCTTTATGAGTTGGCGGTGCTTAAAAAGCATATTTTCCCATTGCTTACCGCGGTGCAGCCGGAGGACAGCTGGTTCGATGAGGTGCGCTATATCGTCAAGCTCCTGGATTTTGTTCAGGAAGCGAATGTGGATGATGAAATTCCTCCCACCAGCCTTGTGCGGGAGTTTGTCGGCGGAAACACATTTTACAGAGAATAAAAATCCCGGCTAACGGTTTCGTTAGCCGGGAAAAATCCGTTTAAGAATCAAAGAATACTGGGGCAGGGGTACTTCAAAATCAGCGACACCAGCAGGCACAGGAAAATGCTGGCAAACCCGGTCACCATCCAGAAGCTTCTGCGCCGGATCAGTTCACCCACGATGAACAGCCAGGCCAGGGACAGCAAGGATACCAAGGTGGTGACAATGGCCGCAATGACCCGGATAACACTCCAACCCTGAGCGGAAAAAATGAGGAAGAGCACAAAAACAAAGGCATCCCCCAGCAGAACCTTGGTCATCAGGTTCTCCAGCTTCCGGTATCTGTTCTTCTTTCCCAATTTTCATCCCTCCAGCGGACAATTCTCTGGTAGTATCTTATCACAACTTGTCGTAAATTGCAATCGTTTTGAGATAATTTGTTTATTCTTTTTTATTTTCGCGGAAGCCATTCTTTTTCCCTTGCACCGGAACGAAAAGAATGGTATAATACCTAAAATATGTCATCTTATAAAAATGAAAAGGAATTGTCTATGTCAGAACCCCAATACCGGTTGGAGGGCATTGTCCACACCCGGAGCGAAACCATGGAGGACTTTGAAGGGCCTCTGGATGTTATATTTTTGCTGTTGAGCAAAAACAAAATAGAAATTCAGGATGTTTCCATTACGGCGATTTTGGAGCAGTATCTGGCCTATCTGGATGAGATGAAGCGGCTGGATATGGAAATTGCCAGTGAGTTTATTACCATGGCGTCCCACCTGATGTTGATCAAAACAAAGATGCTGCTTTCCGCAGCGGAGCAGCAGGAGGCAGAGGATGAGCTGGATTTGCTGCGCCAGAGCCTGATTGAGCGCCGCCGGAAAGAGGCCATGGAGCAAATTCGTCTTGCCATTGCGGAGCTGGAACCCCGCAACGAGATTGGCCGGTGTATCTTCACCAAAGATCCGGAGCCGCTGAAGCGGGTTGGCGGATACCGCTACCAGCATGAAGTGAAGGATCTTCTGCGGGCGCTGGAAATGATTTCCGAGCGGAGCCAGAAGCAGCTGCCGCCTCCTACCCAGAATTTTAAAGGTATTGTAGGCAAGGAGCCTTACCCTGTGGCCAGAAAATCCGGCGAGGTGCTGCGTCAGCTTATTTTGCGGGGAGTAGAGAAGCTGAAATCTCTGTTCCGTGGGAATAAGACAAGATCAGAGGTCGTGGCAACCTTCCTGGCAATTTTGGAGCTGTGTAAAACCAATGCCATTGTCCTGGAAGGGGATATAAACGGAGAAAACCCCAATGTTCGGCTGCTGGATCGCAGCATCGCCGGGGAAGGAGACCAGTAATGGAAAAAGAAGATTTGATGCGTGTGCTGGAGGCAATACTGTTTGCTGCCGGAGAGCGGGTAGAAGTCTCCCGTCTGAGCCATGTGCTGGAAATAGACGAGCAGGAGATTTGCCAGGCAGCAGATGCTCTGGCAGATCAATTGGCCTACGACCGCCGGGGTATCCGGATTTTGAAGCTGGAAAAGGGGTACCAGATGGTTTCTTCCGGAGAGATGGCGGATTATATCACAAAGGCATTGGAAACCAGAAAGCCGCCAAAGCTTTCTTCCTCTCAGCTGGAAACACTGACGGTGATTGCCTATTATCAGCCGGCAACAAAGGCGATGGTAGAGCAGATCCGGGGAGCGGACAGCTCCTATTCTGTGGCGGCGCTTCTGAACAAAAAGCTGATTGAGGAAGCGGGGCGGTTGAATGTGCCCGGTCGTCCCATTCAGTACCGGACAACGCCGGACTTTTTGCGTACCTTTGGCTTGAGTTCTCTGGAAGAGCTGCCTCCCATTGATAAGATTGCCTTCGGTGAGCCGATTGAGCTTCCGGAGCAGCCCCAAACCGGGGAGGCAACATAAATGGGCTGGCTGCTGACCCTGGCGATATTCCTCCTGCTGGCGTGCTTGCCCCTGGGTGTGCGTGTGCGCTATGTGGGGGAGTCGTTCCGGGCATGGGTGCTGGTGGGGAAAATCCCGGTTGGGATATACCCTCTGCCAGGCTGGCTTACCGGGCGCTCGGGCCGGAAGGAGAAAACGCCGGAGCCTGCAGTGGCGCCTTCTGCGTCACAGACTGGGACAGGAGAAAAAAACGGTGGCAGCTGGAATAAATTCCTGCCTCTGATTCAGACGGGGCTGGATTTTCTGGGGGATTTTCGCAGGAAGCTGCGGGTGAACCACCTGCGTCTCAGACTGATTCTGGCAGGGGAGGATCCCTGCGACCTTGCCGTGAACTATGGCAAAGCCTGGGCGGCTCTGGGAAATTTGCTTCCCAGGCTGGGGCGGGTGTTTGTCATTCGGAAGCGGGATTTGAATGTGGAATGTGATTTCCTGGCAGAGCAAATCCAGGTGGAGTTTGCCATGGATCTTACCATCACCCTGGGACGGATGCTGGGGTTGGTTGTGGTGTATGGCCTGCGGCTTTTCCGGGAATATTCGAAAATGAAAAAGGCGGTGTAAACCAATGAGTGAAAAACTTCCCAATATGCTGGAAAGTACCATCCAGAAAATCCGGGAGATGGTAGACAGCAATACAGTAATCGGTGAGCCTATTGTAACGGCAGACGGTGTCACCATCCTGCCTGTGTCCAGGATCAGCATCGGTCTTGGCGGCGGCGGCTCGGACTTTGCGAAGAACAGTGCCTTCGGTGGTGGCGTAGGTGCCGGTGTGAAAGTCACTCCGGTGTGCTTCCTGGTTGTGAAGGATGGCAATGTACGGATTTTGACCATCGCCCAGCCTGCCAATACCACAGCAGACCGGATTGTGGAAATGGTTCCGGAAACCCTGGATAAAATCACTGCGTTTCTGGATTCTCACAAGAAGCCGGAATAAATTCCCTTGCCCCGGGAAAGCTATTCGGGGTGAGAAATATGAAACAATGGATATGCAAAACAGCGGCCCTGCTTTTGGCCGCTGTTTTTCTGTTGCCGGTGAAAGTCCAGGCACTGTCCGCCCGGCGGGCAGTAGTGGTGGATGGGGTGACTGGCCGGCAGCTGTATGGTCTAAGGGAGACAGAGCAGGCACTGATTGCCAGTACCACAAAAATTATGACGGCTCTTGTGGTATGCGAGCAGTGCAATGTCCTGGATACCTTTTGCGTGCCCAGGCAGGCCGTGGGAATCGAGGGTTCTTCCATGTACCTGCAAGAAGGGGAGAGGCTGTCTATACAGGAGCTGCTCTATGGTCTGATGCTGTCCTCCGGCAACGATGCGGCGGTGGCACTGGCCATTTATTGCGGCGGGAGCGTGGAGAGCTTTGTAGCGCTGATGAATGACAAAGCCAGAGCTTTGGGCTTGACCCATACTCACTTTGCAAACCCCAATGGCCTGGATGATCCCCAGCATTATTCTTCTGCGCAGGATCTGGCGGCGTTGGCTGTGTACGCTATGAAAAATCCCATTTTTTCCAAAACTGTCTCCACAAAGACCGTATCCGCCGGTCGGCGGTATCTGACCAATCACAATAAGCTGCTGTGGCGTTTGGCCGGGGCAGATGGTGTGAAAACGGGCTACACCAAGGCTGCCGGGCGTACTCTGGTATCCAGCGCCGTCCGGGATGGAAGACGGTTGATTGCCGTTACTCTGGATGCTCCAAACGATTGGCAGGATCATGGCGTGCTTCTGGAGAATGGCTTTTCGGAGTATCATTTGCAGACCATTGTAAAAAAAGAGGATCCGATTGTGACGATACCTGTGCTGGGAGGCAGTGGAAATGTGACCCTTCACAGTGATGCGGATTTTTCCTATCCTCTGTCTTCGGAAGATGCGCCCCAGGTTCAGCTGTCCGGTATGGGATTTGCCTATGCGCCGGTGGTGAAGGGGGCACAGGCAGGTACGGCCTACGTGTTGCTGGAGGGGAAAGTGATCGGAAAAATCCCCCTGGTATATGGGCAAACCGTGGAGCAGACACCCCAAAGCAAACGTTTTTACTGGCAGGAATACAAAAGCCCCCGCAGCCCTTGACAATGGCTGCGGGAAGCGGTATACTGTATTTAGTATTACTAAATGATTTGCTCTGCAGAGGTGATGGTATTTGGAAGACAGACTGATGCAGCAATTAAAGAAAAGTGTTCTGGAATTGCTGGTGCTGCAAGTTGTGTGCCGGGGCAGTACGTATGGCTACTGGCTGCTCTCAATAATCAGGGAGCAGTCCGGAGGATTGTTCACTTTGCGGGAAGGAACGCTCTATCCCATACTTTACCGCCTGGAGGACGAAGGGTTGATCCGCTCTTCCTGGTCTCCGGCAGAGGGGAGAGCGGCACCGAAGAAAATGTATCAGGCAACTGAAGCAGGTGTTCTTCGTTTGCAGCGTTACCGTCAAATGTGGAACGAGGTTTCAGAAACCGTAAATGTTTTTTTACAGGAAGGGGATCAACTACAGTGACAATGAAATCCTATTTTCTTCGGGTCAGACGGCAACTGCGGCTGCCTGCGGAAGTGAAAAAACGAGTCCTGGCGGATTTGGAAAGCGACATCCGCAGCCGACGGGAGGCGGGCAGTTCCGATGCACGGATCATGCAGGAACTGGGAACACCCGCAAGTCTGGCAGGAGAATTAAACACCCAAATGGATGCGTATACTTATCAAAAGAGCCCCTGGCGCTGGCTGTGCCTGGCTGTTGCGGCAGTGGGTATCGGCTTGTTGCTGCTGCAGATCAATCCTTCCTGGGTGCTTACCCAGGTGTTCCAGGCTGTATCCGGCAGTTCCGCATCCTATGGAATCATCGGCGGAGCCGATGGTCCAACGGCGATTTTCGTCACCGCAGTTCCCCGTACTGTGGAAGATTATATCCTGCCCGGGGTACTCGTCATTATGGGGCTTGTTGGCTATTGGCGGCTGGGCCATTTGAAGAAAAATACGCCGTAAAATCCAGTATCCATATTCAGCTTGTCAATAAAGCTTCGCAGAGTTTGTAGCCTTTGGCTGCAAATAAAATCGAAATCATTTTCTGTCGGGGCGTGTACCTGACAAAAATTCCCGGAAACACAGGCTTCCGGGAATTTTTGTCGTTTTTTATCCAACAGCTTGTTTATCCCCATCCGGGTGCAGTGCGTTGAGTGCGATGTGGGATGTCCGGCTTCAGCTTTTTCCCAGTTCCCGGCTTCTGCGCTTCATGCAGGCGGCGTAAGCGGGGAAGAGGAATACATCTGCCAGAATCCATGCCGCGGGACTGGCGTAGCACACCGCCGTAAAGCCCAGCATGGGAACCAGCATGGCAACTACTGCCCGGGCAATCATCTCGAATACTCCGGCAATTACTGCCAGATTGGAGTATCCCAGCCCCTGAATGGTGAAGCGCAGCAGGTTTACGAAGAGCAGGGGAATGAAAAATGCGCCCCAAATGGTGAGCAATTGCTGTGCAAGGGGAACAATGGCGTCGCTGGATGCTGTGTCGTTCCCATCGAGAAACAGGGTGGACATCTCCCCGCCGATGAAATACAGTGCGACAAAAGCGGCCAGAGAGTAAGCAATGCCCATCCAGGTGCAGGCTCGTACGCCCTGGCGGATCCGTTCCGGCTTGCCTGCCCCCAGATTCTGCCCGGCAAAAGTTGCGGCCATGGTACCCATAGCGTCATAGGGTGTTGTAAACAGGCAGCTTACTTTGTTGGCTGCGGCCACGGCGGCCATGGCTACAGCGCCCAGTCCATTTACGGCTGTTTGCAGCACGATGCTGCCAATGGCCGTAATGGAATACTGTAATCCCATAGGCAGTCCCATAATAAGCAGGCGGCGCAGATAATAGCCGTCCGGCCGCAGATTCTCCCGGTGCAGATGCAGTATCGGGAACTTTTTTGCCATATACCAGAGGCAAAGAAGTCCGGATACCAGCTGGCTGACCAGGGTGGCCCAGCCCGCCCCGGCGACACCCATGCGGAAGGTGACAACGCATACTACATCCAGCACCACATTGAGAATGCTGGAAAAGATTAAAAACAGCAGCGGGGTTCGGCTGTCTCCCAGAGATCGGAGAATTCCGGACAGGAGGTTATACAGCATTGTGGCGGGAATACCTGCAAAAATCAGAAAAATATAGTCATAGGCGTAGGCAAAGGTGTCCTGTGGGGTGTGCATAGCCAGCAGAATCTGCCTGCACCTGATGGTGGTTGCCAGTGTCACGATTAGCCCGATGGTGCTGCTGACCCAGATCATATTGCCAACAAAGCACCGCAGTCCGTGGAAATCTTTTTCTCCGAATTTCTGGGCAACCGGAATGGCAAAACCGGCGCATACGCCGTTGCACAGTCCGAGAACCAGAAAGCTGATAGAGCCTGTAGAACCCACACCGGCCAGTGCCTCCATGCCCAGAAATTTTCCTACCACCACGGTATCTACCATGGAGTATACCTGCTGGAACAGCAGCCCCAGCAGAAGCGGCATCATGAAGGATAGCAGTATCGGCGTAGGCGCGCCTACAGTCATATCTTTGGTTTTTTCTTTTGCCATAATGTCACACTCTCTGTGTCCGCTTTCTCAAGCGGCGGAATACAAGGATAAAAGCAATCAGTTGTACCACCAGCGTAATGAGCCAGGATACGGGATAGGAAACGTACAGCATGAATTGGTCATGGTAGGCAGGAATCTGAAAGATGGTCTGAATCCACAGAATCCGGATGCCGCAAATGCCCAAAACGGTGAGAATCATAGAGGTCAGGGAGGCACCGATTCCCCGCAGAGCACCGGTCAGCACATCCTGTACCGCATAGATGCCGTACAGTCCTACGGTGATTTGCATTCTGGCAAAGCCAATGGCAATAGCCTCCTGGGAGTCGGAAATGTACAGTCCCAGCAGCTGGGGGCCAACGGCGCACATCAGCTGGCCGGCACCAAAACCGAACAGTGCGCCATAGAGCATACATAGGCCGGTAATTTTCTTTACCCGGTCGTAGCGCATAGCGCCGCAGTTCTGTCCTGTGAAGTTTACAGCCGTCTGGTGGAAGCTGTTCACAATGGCGTAGGCGAAGCCTTCCAGGTTGGCAACCGCCGCGTTTCCGGATACGGCGATGGAACCGAAGGAGTTGACCGCCGACTGCAACGCCACATTGGAGATGGAGAACATACAGCTCTGTACACCTGCCGGTACACCAATGCGGATCATTTTCAGCAGAGGCGCTTTGCGAATGCGCAGCTTTCTCCATTCCAGCCTGCAGGCATCTTTCCGCCGGGTCATCACAAGTACGATGGCAACCGCTGAAACAGCTTCCGAAAGGATGGTTGCCCAGGCCACACCGTCTACATTTCTGCCCAGGTATTTTACAAAGAAAATGTTCAGCATCACGTTTAATATGCCCGCACCGGTAAGAATCAGCAGGGGACTTTGGGTATCTCCGGCAGCCCGTACCATTGCCGCACAGAAATTATATACCATATTAAAGGTAATGCCCAGAAAGTAGATTTGCATATAGATTGTGGCGAGGGGAAGAACATCCTCCGGCGTGCCCATGGCTTCCAGTATGCCGGCGGACAGAGCGATGCCTGTAATGGTTAAGAAAATACCGCTTACAATGGCGGTGGGCAGGGCAGTATGTACGGTGTGTACTACCTGCTCCGTCTCCCGGCTGCCCAAACCGTGGGCAACGGCCACACCAGCGCCTACAGACAGACCGATAAACAGGTTTACAATCAGATTGGTTATGGATCCGGTGGCACCTACGGCAGCGACGGAAATACTGCCGCAATAAGAGCCGACAACAACCAGATCCGCAGCATTAAAAAGCAGCTGCAGTACGCTTGTTAGCATAATGGGAATGGAATAACGCAGCAGAGGCCAGGCCAGGGGACAATTCAGCATATCTGTTTCTTTTTTCTTCACTTGCGGTGCCTCCCAAAACGAAAATGATGGAAATGTTTTTTGCGGGGGTATTATACCGCTGCAATGGCCAAATGTCAAAGTTCAAATACAACGAAAAAGGGTGCCTCCCGGCACCCTTTTGTGGTGTATATTTACAGCTTTCCGGCAACAAAATCGTCTACCAGAGCCAGAGCGTTGTCTACCTTCAGCAGATCCTTGCCGCCGCCCATGGCGCTGTCGGGTTTGCCGCCGCCGGAGCCGCCGCATTCGCTGCAAACCAGCTTTACCAGTTCGCCGGCCTTAATGCCCTTGGCTACAGCGTCCTTGCCGCACACAGCCAGGAAGGTGGGCTTTTCGCCGTTTGTGGATGCCAGAACGGCAACCACGTTGCTGGCCTTGGAGCGGAGCATATCACCCATCTGGCGCAGCTTGGCAGCATCGGCGTTGGGCAGTACGCTGGTCATGACCCGCAGGCCGCCTACCTCGTGAGCGCTGAACAGGAAGCGATCCACTTCACCGGCAGCTTCCTTAGCCTTGTACTGCTCGATGGCACGGCGCAGTTCCTTCATTTCTTCCATGTGCGCCTGAATCCGGCCAAGCAGTTCTACAGGCTTTACCTTCAGCTTGCCGGAGGCTTCTACCAGCAGAGCACGGTTGGCTTCCAGCTTCTTCAGGCATTCCTTGCCGGTGTAGGCTTCGATCCGGCGTACACCGGAGGCAACGCTGCCCTCGCTGTCGATTTCAAAGGAACCAACCTTGGCAGTGTTGTCCAGGTGGGTGCCGCCGCAGAATTCCACAGAGTAGTTGCTCATGTTGACAACCCGGACGGTATCGCCGTACTTTTCACTGAACAGAGCGGTTGCGCCCATCTTCTTGGCCTCTTCAATGGGCATTTCCCGGGTAATGATGGGGTAGCCTTCCAGAATGGCGTTCTGTACGATGGAGTTCACCTTCAGCAGCTCCTCCGGGGTAACGGCGGAGTAGTGGGTGAAGTCGAAACGCAGGTGGTCAGGCTCCACCAGAGAACCAGCCTGGTGTACGTGGTCACCCAGGACGCTGCTCAGAGCCTTCTGCAGCAGGTGGGTGGCAGAGTGGGCACGCATGATGGCCTTGCGGCGCTCCACATCGATGGAGGCGCAAACAATGTCGTCCACATGGATGGTACCACGGTTCAGCTTGCCGTAGTGCAGATACTTGCCGCCCTTGTCCTTCTGTACATTGGTCACTTCAAAGCGGCTTTCGCCCAGCATGATCACACCGGTATCGGCCACCTGGCCACCCATCTCTGCGTAGAAGGGAGTGCGATCCAGCACCAGAATGCCGCTTTCGCCGCCGGAGATGGCACCGGAGACCTCTTCGCCCACACAGATGGCCAGAACTTTTGCTTCACCGTTGAAGCAGTCGTAGCCGGTGAACTGGGTGGGGGTGTTGTCCAGTCCCAGGTCGATGCCGGCCCAGGCCAGGTCGCCCAGAGCCTTCCGGGCCTCTCTTGCGCGCACCTTCTGCTCCTGCATCAGCTGGGCAAAGCCCTCTTGATCCAGGGTCATGTCTTCATCGGCCACCATTTCCAGAGTCAGGTCAATGGGGAATCCGTAGGTGTCGTACAGCTTGAAGGCATCGCTGCCGGAAAATTCGGTTTCGCCCTTTTCCTTGTGCTCAGCGAGCATATCGGCAAAGATCTTCATGCCGCCGTCAATGGTGCGGGCGAAGTTCTCTTCTTCCACCTTTACCACCTTGGTGATGTAAGCGGCACGCTCCCGCAGATAGGTGTAGTGGTTTTCGTTTTCGTGGATGACGGTTTCCACAACCTGATACAGGAAGGGATGGTTCACACCCAGCAGCTTGCCATGGCGGGCAGCCCGGCGCAGCAGGCGGCGCAGCACGTAGCCCCGGCCTTCGTTGCTGGGCAGAACGCCGTCAGCAATCATGAAAGTGGATGCCCGGATATGGTCTGTGATGACACGCAGGGATACATCCATCTTTACACTCTGGCCGTAGCTGGCACCGGTAAGTTCGGTCACCTTGTTGGTGATGTTCATTACAGTGTCTACATCGAACAGGCTGTTAACATCCTGGCAGACAACGGCCAGACGTTCCAGACCCATGCCGGTATCAATGTTCTTCTGAGCCAGTTCCGTGTAGTTGCCCTGGCCGTCGTTGTTGAACTGGGAGAATACGTTGTTCCATACTTCCATATACCGGTCGCAGTCGCAGCCGACGGTGCAGCCGGGCTTTCCGCAGCCGTACTTCTCACCACGGTCGTAGTAGATTTCGCTGCAGGGGCCGCAGGGGCCGGAGCCGTGCTCCCAGAAATTATCTTCCTTGCCGAAGCGGAAGATATGGTCAGCGGGGACGCCCACTTCCTTGTTCCAGATCTCGAATGCCTCGTCATCATTTTCATAGATGGAAGGATACAGACGCTCCTTATCCAGGCCGACGACCTCAGTCAGGAATTCCCAGCTCCAGTGAATGGCTTCCGTCTTGAAGTAATCACCGAAGGAGAAGTTGCCCAGCATTTCAAAGTAGGTACCGTGGCGGGCGGTTTTGCCGATGTTTTCAATGTCGCCGGTACGGATGCACTTCTGGCAGGTGCAAACCCGGTGGCGGGGGGGCTCCACTTCACCGGTGAAGAAGGGCTTCATGGGGGCCATGCCGGAGTTAATCAGCAGCAGGGAAGCATCATTCTGGGGGATCAGGGAGAAGCTGGGCAGTCGGAGATGACCCTTGCTTTCGAAAAAGCTGAGGAACATTTCCCGCAGTTCGTTTACGCCGTAAGGCTTGGGATTCATAGGATTCAACCTCCATATTTCTATCGGGTGACGCAAAAAAACGTCGCCCCCAAAGCATAGGGGCGACGTAATATCGCGGTACCACCCTAATTCATCCGGAAAAACCGGACATCTTAGCCGCTCTGTAACGGGAGCATCCCGTCCCGGTTCTCCCGGGCAACAACGAAAGTGGCGTGCTGCGTTTCTGCCGGAGGGCTTTCACCATCCCCTCTTCGCTTCAGACATACAGGCAGCTTGGTTTTCGTATCGTCTTTGCTTATCCTGGATATTCTAACCCAGGAAATGAATTTTGTCAATGGGTTTCCGGCGCAGTTCCATGATTTTTGTGTGAAAAAGTGTTTTACAGATACTTGTCCAGCTCCTGCTCCACCTGATTCAGCTTCTTCTGCTTGGGTGCGGCATACCGTTTTCCACGGAAAACCACCATGGCAGGATTGCGCAGGGTGGTCAGATCGTCCAGGGGATTTTCCCGGGTTACCAGGAAATCAGCAGACTTTCCTGCTTCAACAGAGCCGGTTTCCTGTTCAATTCCCGCAATTCGGGCGTTGCCGAGGGTGGCCATATGCAGTGCCTGGGCAGGGGAGACCCCGCAGAACCGGCGCAGATAAACCAGCTCCCGCCATGTATCATACTGGGTCACATAGGGACAGGCGGTATCGGTGCCCAGACCTACGGGAATACCGGCGGACAGGCAGGCTTTGGCGCATGCAACAATGCCATCCATGACGATTTTTCCGTTGTGCTGCTGCATGGCGGTGGCATGGCTTACCTCCCGGTCGAACAGGGCAAAGGACAGGGTGGGGGAGATGGTGGTGACCAGGCTGGCCCCCTTCTGCCGGAACAGCTCCAGGATGGTTTCATCCGGCATGGCACCGTGCTCAATGGTATCTACACCGTTTTCCAGCGCTACCCGTACACCTTCCGGGCTTTCTACATGGGCAGCAACCTTTAAGCCCAGAGCGTGGGCACGGTCGCAGGCCGCACGGACAATGGCAGGCTGCATTTTCAAAACGCCGGGTTCTCCTTCCTTCACCGCATCCAGAACACCGCCGGTGATCATCAGTTTGATTATGTCGGCTTTGGTTTTTGCAATGGTGGATACATATTCCGCTGCTTCCTCTGGTGTGTGGGCGACATGGGCAAGAGAGCCTGCCATATGCCCCTCCGGTACGGATACAGCCATGTTGCCGGCCAGAATCCGGGGGCCAACCTGCCTGCCGGAATCAATGGCATCCCGCAGTTGGGAATCGAAGTCCCGAATGCCGCCCACCGTGCGGATGGTGGTCACGCCGGAGAACAGCTGCTGCTTGGCGTAGCTTGCCACCATAGCCTTGCCGATGGCTTTTGTAAGGCCGTTGGCTGTGATGAGCTTCACGGCCTTTACAGGATCGGTGGACTTTTTCTTGGGCTTTCCGGAACCGGCCAGATGTACGTGCAGGTTGATGAGTCCGGGCATCAGGTACTGTCCCGCCAGGTCTACCCTGGGTGTGGCGGCATCCAGTTGGATTTCCGGGAGGATGCGTTCAATGCGTCCGTCCTTCACCAGAATGGCTATATCCTTTGTGGGAGCCATCTCCCGGGTTCCGTCCAGAATATGGCAGTTTGTCAGTGCGTAAGATTCCATGTTTGAGCCTCCTTAGTTCTGTGTAGTTTCCGGCAGGTCTACAATGCGGTAACTGTGGCCTACGGCAGGTAAAAATATATTCCATAGATCCTCTGCGGCAATGCGGAGGCTGGATGTATTTACACATGGGTGGCAGCCGATGTGGCTTTGCTCCAGCAGTTCTTTGTCTATCAGCAGCTGCACGGCATGCTCCCGGTCGTTCATCAGTCCCAGAATGCTTACGGAGCCGGGGTGAATATCCAGCAGCCGGAGCATATGCGTTTCATCCGCAAAGGAAAGCCGGGATACCCCCAGCTGTTTGCTGAGCTGACTGGTGCGGAATTTCTTTTCACCGGGCATCATCAGCAGATAGAATTCCGTTTGCTGGCGGTTGCACAGGAACAGGTTCTTGCACATGGTCACCCCAAGCGCATTGTCCACGGCGATGCAGTCTTCCATGGTCATGGCAGGTGCGTGGTCAATGCGGGTATAGGGGATTTTCAGCCGGTCGAGCAGTGCGTAAGTGCGTTCTTCCCGAGCCTGGCGGGGGGTATCTGACGGCATAGGCGACAAGTCCTTTCTTTATTTGCATGAAAGTATTATACTCCGGAAGAAGCACAGATGCAATATTTTTTGGATAAAAGTTTTTACTACAGAAATTCCTGAGATGAAAAACTGGCACATATAGCAGAAAAACGGGCAAAAAGTTGTAAAAAACCTATTTTTTTTTTTTTTTTTGAATTGATTCCTGCAGAGTTGACTTTTGTGGAACACGGTGGTATAATTTTCTCAAAGTAAATTATTTATATTTATAGAGGAGCGGTTTTATGGCAGAGGATGCACGTATCAGAAAAACAAAAAAGAAATTGTCAGAGGCTCTGGTAGCGTTGCTCCAGGAGAAGGCATTCCGGGACATCAGTCCCGCAACGCTGTGCGAGCGGGCCGGGATCAATCGGTCTACCTTCTATCGCAACTATAAGAACACTCTCCAGTTGAAGACAGAGATCGAAGAAAGCATCCTTTCCGGTATTTACTGGGATGGTAAGGCCAAGGATACCGACGAGATCCGGGAAATTATCGAGAAACATTTGTGCTATTTGCGGGACAATAAGCCCACGTTTTTGGCATTTTCTACCCCGGATTTCCAGGAGAACATTTTTGAGAAGGCACGCCGCAGGGCAATCCGGGCTTCCTTCGAGGCATTCGACCGTGTGGAAGACGCACCGGAAAGAGAAGAGTACGAAAACCTGTGCACCTTCTATATCAGTGCTTTGGTTACCCAGGTGGAAGACTGGTTCCTGGGCGGCATGGAGCAGAGCATCGAGTCCCTGGCAAGCTTCCTGGCTTCCAGACTGAGCGAAGCCTGCGAGCAGATCGGTGCCTGAAATATATGAATAAATATAAAAATTCCCGAACTTTGTGTTCGGGAATTTTTGTATATAAAGTTCACTTTTTTGAACTTTGTGGGATGATTATACGTGAAAAATGGCATATAGTGATTTGACCGAAAAGTTCTGTTTTTTCGGAAATCTGCAAACCGGCCGCAAGTTGCATAATTGGCGTTTTTCAGAAAACTTTTCTCCGCTCCGGAGACTTTTTTCATTTGCCGCTCTTATCCGGAAATCATCATTCTGCTGAATGCGGCAGCGCTTATAAACCCTGCCAGATCAGCCGCCAGGGCAGCGGGCAGTGTATAGCGGCTCTTCCGGATTCCGGTTGCGCCGCAGTAAATGCTGATGGTGTAGAATGTGGTCTCCGTGGAGCCCAGCATAACGGCAGCGGTGCGTCCGATAGCGGAGTCAACTCCGTAGAGCTGCATCAGCTCCGTGCCGATTGCCAGGGCGGCGCTGCCGCTGATGGGGCGGATCAGCACCAGCATGGCACACTCTGCCGGAATGCCGGCAATGGACAGAATCGGTGCCAGCCAGCCCTGCAGGATTCCGGCTGCGCCGGAGGCACGGAACATGGATACCGCCGTAAGCAGGATAACCAGCGTCGGAGCGATGCGGCACACCAGTCCAAGTCCC
Organism: uncultured Oscillospiraceae bacterium; assembly: GCA_964501115.1. Taxonomy (GTDB): domain Bacteria; phylum Bacillota; class Clostridia; order Oscillospirales; family Oscillospiraceae; genus Faecousia. Next base: position 3,588 of record CAZCRO010000033.1, on the reverse strand, counting down.
TCCGTACCTCCTTCCAGCAGCAGGGAGAAACTGTCCTCCTGCTTTCTGAGCACCAGCGCCGAAGAGACGAGCAGCAGGCCGGGAATCAGATACTCCTTCATTCTTTCCACACCTTTCCCAACAGGACGGCGCATCCAACGCCGACTCCGGCGCTGAGCAGACTGCTGGCCCACACAGCGGGAAGAATATCCAGCGGATTCCGGCACCCCAGGGCGCTGCGCAGGGCAGCCACGTTGGTGGGGATCAGCTGAATGGAGGCGGAATTCAGCACCATCAGCCGGCACAGCTCATCCCCGGCACAGTGAGCTTGCGCAGAGGGCAACCGTTTGGCAGCGGCGATGCCCATAGGCGTGGCGGCGTTGCCCAGCCCCAGAATGTTGGCGCATACGTTTCCGGTGAGCTGTTCCAGCAGCACAGGATCGCTCTTGCAGGATGGAAACAGCCTTTGCAATACCGGCCGCAGTCCTCTGGACAGCAGAGCGGTGATGCCCCCATGGGTCATCAGTTTGTTGACCCCGCACCATAAGCAGATGCTCCCGGCCATACCCAGCGCCAGGGTTATACCCTGGCCGGCTCCCTGCATAGCGGCGGCAGACAGTGCCTGCCCGTTTCCCGTAAGAAGGGCACAGAAAATGCTGATGCCCACCATACCCGTGAAAAAATATCCCAAAACCATGTTCCGGCCTCCCTGGAAAAACAGAAATACAGCGTTTAGCGGCCTGCTGTGCGCCTGTTACCGGAAAAACTTTCCGGAATATCCATATGAAACCTTCCTTTTTTCGGCGGACTGTGGTATAATCTAGGAAAATGATACCCGGCTCCGGCCGGAAGGGGAGAGGGATGCAATGTCTGTACAGGGAACTTCGCTGGCGGCGCTGCTGCTGCGTATTGAAAATACAATGCCCAATTTGAGCAAGTCCGAGAAAAAGGTGGCTGCCTACATTCAGAAAAATCCCAAGGAGATTATGGATTTTTCCGTTGCGGCTTTGGCAGATGCCTGTGGCGTGTCCGATCCTACCGTGGTGCGGGCATACAAGAAGCTGGGCTTCAGTGGCTACGAGGATCTGAAGCTGACCCTTGCCCAGGCAACGGTCTCTCCCAGCGAGATCATTCACGAGGAGATTGGTGCGGAGGACAGCATGCAGGACGTGCGGGACAAGGTGTTCCAGAGTGCTATCTTCGCTCTGCGCTTTACCCGGGATATGCTGAGCTCGGAGAGCCTGGAGGCTGCGGCCGAGGTGCTGATGCATGCCCGGAAGATCGTCATTTTCGGCCTGGGCGGCTCTGCCGCTGTGGCGATGGATTTGCACCACAAGCTCCTGCGCCTGGGGCTGGATGCCTCCGTCTATACAGACCCTCACCTGCAGATGATTGCCTGCAATTATCTCGACAGCCGGGATGCTCTTTTTGCCGTAAGCCATTCCGGCAGCTCCCGCTGTGTGGTGGATGGTACCCAAACGGCCAAGCAGCGTGGCGCGAAGATCATCACCCTTACCAGTGCCGGTAAAAATCCCCTGTCCAAGCTGGCGGATGTAAGCCTGGAAACCAATTCCAAGGAGACCAAATACCGGGTTGTGTCCATCGCCTCCCGTGTGGCGGCGCTGACCATTGTGGATACGATCTATACCTTTATAGCTATGCGCACGGATGCCGCAAAATCTCTGCAAATTGAGAAGAGTATGGAAAGCCTGAAATATTGACCCGGGCTGTCAGGAGGAACTATGGAATACACACAGCTTTTTACAAAGCAGGGAATGCACCTGGATGCTACCCCCTGGCAGGCATACCCCCGGCCCAGCCTGCGCCGGGACAGCTTCTGGAATCTCAATGGCACCTGGGACTTTGCCGTGGGACAGAACCAGTCTTACAGCCGCACCATTCGGGTGCCTTTCCCGCCGGAGTCCCTGCTTTCCGGGGTCAATCAGGTGTTTCCCCAGGAGCAGAAGCTTTATTACCGCCGCCGTTTTCCCATGCCCCCGGCAGAGCCAGGTAACCGGGTGCTGCTGCACTTCGGTGCGGTGGATCAGATTGCCCGGGTTTGGCTCAATGGGGAAGAACTGGGCACCCATGTCGGCGGCTACCAGAGCTTCAGCTTTGAAATAACCCAGTTCCTGCAGCCGGAGAATACCCTGGTGGTAGAGGTGGAGGATTGGCTGGATACCCATGTCCTGCCTTATGGCAAGCAGCGGCGGGATCGGGGCGGCATGTGGTATACTCCCGTTTCCGGCATCTGGCAGACGGTGTGGATGGAGCAGGTGCCACAGGAGTATATTCAGGATCTGCATATTCATACCCAGGAAAACCAGGTGGACCTTTCCTTTGTGGGGACGCTTCAGGGGGATGTGCGAATTGTAACCCCCGACGGGACTGTAACCTGCCGGATTGTCGGCGGTACCGCCCGGGCAGAGATCCCGTCTCCCCGGTATTGGAGTCCGGAGGATCCCTATCTTTACCGGGTGGAGGTCACCTCCGGTCAGGATCGGGTGGAGACCTATTTTGCCTTCCGCACTCTGGAAGTCAGGCATGTGGCGGGCGTCCCCCGTCTGTGCTTAAACGGCAAGCCTTATTTCTTCCACGGGGTGCTGGATCAGGGCTATTGGAGCGATGGCTTGTTTACCCCCGCTGCCCCGGAATGCCTGGAAGAGGACATCCTTTCCATGAAAGAGCTGGGATTCAATACCCTGCGTAAGCATATCAAGGTGGAGCCGGAGCTGTTCTATTATGCCTGTGACCGGCTTGGTATGATTGTTTTTCAGGATATGGTCAACAATGGCCATTATCATTACTTTGGAGATACCGTTCTGCCCACAGCCGGATTGAAAACCCGGAAAGATACCCACCTCCACCGGGATCCGGAGACCCGTGCCCGCTTCCGTGAGGGAATGGAGCAGACGGTGCTGGCGCTTAGCAAGCACCCCTCCGTGTGCTACTGGACGATTTTTAACGAAGGTTGGGGACAGTTCGATAGCCAAACCCAGTACGAGTCCCTGAAGCAGCTGGATACCAGCCGCTTTGTGGACACCACCTCCGGCTGGTTCCGCTGCGGGGACAGTGATGTAGAAAGTATTCATGTCTATTTTAAGCCCGTCAAGCTGCCAAAATCCGGCAAGCCCATTGTCCTGTCTGAATTCGGCGGCTATTCCTATAAGCCGGAGGGGCATGTGTTCAATACGGAAAAAAACTATGGTTACCGCTTCTTCCGGGAGCAGGAAGACTTTATGGATGCTCTGGAAACGCTCTATCGGGAGGAAGTGATCCCGGCAAAGGAGAAGGGGCTGTGCGGTGCGATTTATACCCAGTTGTCCGATGTAGAGGACGAGACCAACGGCCTGTATAGCTACGACCGGATGGTGTGCAAGGTGGATAAAGAGCGTATGCGTGCCATCGCCCGGGCGCTGGAATAAAAATGGGAAATCAGGAAAAAAACTGTTGACAAACACCGGATGCTGTAGTATAATACCCAAGCTGTCAGCGAGCCAATCGGCTTGCAAGGACAACGCATCTGTGCGATGCCTCTGTAGCTCAGTAGGTAGAGCAGCGGACTGAAAATCCGCGTGTCGTTGGTTCGATTCCGACCGGAGGCACCAA
>CAZCRO010000032.1:0-23770 GCA_964501115.1 uncultured Oscillospiraceae bacterium | reverse complement strand
AATGAGGTAAAATACTTTGTTTGTGATATGAATCCCCACTTTCGCACTGTTGCAACCGTAATTTCCCACGTGTCTGCCTTTTTACGTGCCGGAATCAAATTTCTGAAATATCCCGCACCAGGTCTTTTACCACCTCTCCCGCCAGGAGCATACCTGCGGCGGCTACGGCGAAGGGGGTGGAGCCGGGGAGGGAGCGGCGGTTGGGGTCCGGCTGGCAGCCAGGGATGTCCCTGGGCGGAAGGGATTCTTCCAGAGAATACACAACTTTTACATGGCGGATGCCCTCCTCCCGGCAGAGCTTGCGCATGATTCTGGCCAGATGGCAGCCGCTGGTTTTGGAAATGTCCGCTACCCGGAAGGCGGAAGCATCCACCTTGTTTCCCGCGCCCATGGCGCTGATCACCGGTACTCCGGCGGCTTTGGCACTGCGGATGATTTCCATCTTTCCCGTGACGGTGTCAATGGCATCTACCACATAATCGTATTTGGAAAAATCGAACTGTTCTTTTGTCTCCGGCAAAAAGAAGGTTTTGTGGCCGGTGACACGGCAGGAGGGAGAGATGTCCCGGATTCGTTCCGCAGCCACATCCACTTTGTATTTCCCGATGGTGCTGTGGGTTGCCAGGATCTGCCTGTTCAGGTTGCTTTCGCTTACCCGGTCGTGATCGATCAGTTCCAGAGCGCCAATGCCGCAGCGTGCCAGAGCTTCCACGGTGTAACCGCCCACGCCGCCTACGCCGAACACGGCAACGGTGGAGGATCTCAGCTTTTCCAGCGCCTCTTCTCCGTAAATCAGCGCCAGGCGAATGAATTGTTCTTCCATGTCTTCCTCCTCAGGGAATGCGGTAAAGCCGCTTCCCGTTTTCAAAGGTGATGCTCTGGGCTTTCTCCGGAGATACCTGCCACAGCTGCGCCAGAGCCTCGGCCATGCGGTAGAGCCGTCCCGGGTCGTTCCGCTTGCCACGGAAGGGTTCCGGAGACATGTAGGGGCAGTCGGTTTCAATCACGACCCGGTCTCTGGGTACTGCCTGGGCAGCCTCCAGGGCACGGCGGGCATTCTTAAAGGTGAGCACCCCGGTAAAGCCTATGTACCAGCCCCGGGATACCAGCCATTTGGCCATCTCGGCGGAGCCGGAATAGCAGTGAAAGACGCCGGTAACCTCCGGAAACTCCCGAAGAATGTTGCAGCCATCCTCGTGCGCCTCCCGCTCGTGGACAATTACCGGAAGTCCGGTTTCACGGGCCAGTTCCATTTGCAGCCGAAAAGCACGCTGCTGGATCTCCCTGGGAATATCCTCATAATGGTAATCCAGGCCGATTTCTCCAATGGCCACTACTTTTTCGTTTTCCCGGCACAGCGCCCGGTAAGCGTCCAGGGTGGCTTCTCCTACCTCATCCGCCGCATCCGGATGGGAGCCTACCGCCGCATAGATATACGGATACCGGGCAGCCAGCGCACAGGCAGCCCGGGAGGAAGCCAGGCTGCATCCGGGGTTGACCAGCAGACCGATGCCGGCCTGGGGCAAAGCCTCCAGCAGTTCCCGGCGGTCTGCGTCAAAGGCACGGTCGTCCATATGGGCGTGAGTATCAAACAGCATTCCAAATCTCCTTCTCGTTTTCTCTATTTTACCCCAGACCCGGATTGTCGTCAATCACCAATTCCGGGTTCTTCTTCCACCTCCGGAAACAGGGGATAATCCCGGACGAATGTGACAAAGGCATCGGTTGCGTTGGTGGTGTATTTCCCCTTGCGCCAGATCAAACCCACCCGCTGCTCGATTGTTGGCACAATGGGAATACCCACAATGTCCGGATGATCCTGCAGCAAGGAAGAAAAAAAGAAGCTGACACAGGTATTGTTGTGAATCATGCTCTTCATGGTGTAGATTTGGCTGGTGTAGATCAGCACCTCCGGCGTTTTTCCCATCTGACGGAAGCGCTTGTGGATGGTGCTGTTCTGGGTGGAATCCGTGTTGTACATCACAAGAGGCTCGCGGGCCAGCTCTTCCAGAGTTACGCTTTCTTTTTTGGCCAGGGGATGTGCCGGATCCACCGCGGCCACGAAGCTGTCCCGGCCGATGCAAAGGGACTGAAACTGCCCCGGCTCGTTCAGATCCATATTCACCAGCGCCACATCCAGCTCTTCCTCCTGTACCAGTCTGGCCGCCCGGGCAGAGCCGTATTCATAAAAAGTCAAATGAATGTCCGGATTCTTCCGCTGGAAATCCCGCAACAGATCCGGGAAAAAGGTTGTGCCCCACAGGGGCGGGATGCCCACGTGTACGGTCTTTTTTGCGTTGCCCAGATCGTGCAGCTGCAGCCGGGCGGTTTCTACCTCCCGCAGAAGCGCCTCCGCCCGGTGGTAAAATCCCTCTCCCTCCTGGGTAAGCACCAGCTTATTGCCCACGTGGGAGAAAAGGTTCACGGAAAACTCTTTCTCCAGCTCCCGAATGGCCCCGGAAATGGCAGGCTGGGTCACATACATTTTCTTTGCCGCCTGGGTAATGCTCTGGCAGCGGACGGCTGCGCAAAAATACTCCAACTGTGTCAGTTTCATTCCATAACCTCCCTTTTTTCTGTATTCTACCACAAAACCCGCCATTGGTAAATGTTTTGACAACATAAGAAAAAATGATGGGTTCATCGATAAGGCTAATTTTACTTTTCCTTTTTGAACTGATATACTGATGCTACAAAGCAGATCCAATCCGGCCGGTTGTATGCTGCAAGGCACTACGAAAATAGAAAATAGGAGGCGTACTCTATGTCACCCAGCATCATTACCCTGATTTTCCTGGCCTTCGCCGTTGTCAGCTTCGTTCTGGAGAAGATTCCCCTGGGCCTTACCGCCACCATTGTCGCTCTGGGACTGAACCTGACCGGTGTGCTTACCACTTCTGAAGCCTTCTCCGGATTTGTCAACAGCAACGTGATTTTGTGCGTTGGTATGTTCGTGGTCGGCCAGGCGCTGTTTGAAACCGGCATGGCCAATAAGATCGGTTCCCTGGTTTGTAAATTCGCCAAAACAGAGCGGATGCTCATTGTCTCTGTTATGACCATCACTGGCGTTATGTCCGGCTTCCTGTCCAATACCGGTACTGCCGCCGTTCTGATCCCCGTGGTCTGCGGCATTGCGGATGAATCCGGCTATTCCCGCTCCCGTCTTCTTATGCCCCTGGTATTCGCTGCCGCTCTGGGCGGTAACCTGTCCATCATCGGTGCCCCTGGCAACCTGATGGGTGTGAACGCACTACAGGAGATGGGACTTGCCACCAGCTTTTTCATGTATGCGCCTGTGGGTGTGCCGATGTTGCTGGCAGGCATCCTGTTCTATACGCTGTTTGGCTACAAGCTGTTGCCTGACGGCACCAATGGCGGCGAAGCTCCTGAAGCTCCTGCAGACTACAGCAGTGTTCCCGTATGGAAGCAGGTTGTGTCCCTGGTCGTGCTGGTCATTGTGGTTCTTGCCATGATCTTTGAAGACCAGATTGGTATCAAGCTGCAGGTCACCGCTTGCCTGGGTGCCGTTGTGCTGGTGCTCACCGGCGTTATCTCCGAAAAGGATGCCCTCAAGTCCATCGATCTGAAGGTTGTGCTGCTCTTTGGTGGCTCCCTGGCTCTGGCAAAAGCGCTGGAAACCACCGGTGCCGGTACCATTGTGGCCGATCTGATCGTAGGCGCTTTGGGCAGCACCCCCAACCCCACCGTACTTCTGATTGTTGTTTGGGTTGTCGGCTGTCTGCTTACCAACTTCATGTCCAACACCGCCACCACTGCCCTGATGGTTCCCATCGCCACTTCTCTGGCGCAGAGTGTGGGTGCGGATCCCCGCTCTATGGTCATCGCCACAGTTATTGCCTGCTCCTGTGCTTACGCTACCCCCATCGGCATGCCTGCCAACACCATGGTCGTCGGCCTGGGCGGATACAAGTTCCGGGATTATGTGAAAGCAGGTCTTCCCCTGATTGCCACATCCTTTGTCATCTGCATCGTTCTGCTGCCCATTTTGTTTCCCTTCTACGCCTGATCAAAATTGGAGGAATTGTTATGACTCACGAAGAAAACGTAAGAAAACTCACGGATATGGTGGCCGACTTTGTCGCCCACATCGGCAAAAAGCTGCCGGATGACGTTGTTGCCAAGCTGGACGAGCTGGCCAGCCAGGAGACAGAGGCACTGCCGAAGGTTCTGTATGAAACCATGACCAGGAATCAGAATCTGGCTGTGCAGCTGGATCGCCCCAGCTGCCAGGATACTGGCGTAATTCAGTTCTGGCTGAAGTGCGGTAGCCGGTTCCCCTATATGGCCGAGCTGGAAGCTCTGCTGAAAGAGGCCGTGGTGCAGGCCACCTTTGCCGCCCCCCTGCGTCACAACAGCGTAGAAACCTTTGATGAGTACAACACCAAACGCAACGTGGGCAAGGGTACCCCCAGCGTATTCTGGGACATCGTCCCCGATTCCGACCGGTGCGAGATCTATGCCTATATGGCAGGCGGCGGCTGCACACTGCCCGGCAAGGCCATGGTTCTGATGCCCGGTGCCGGATACGAAGGCGTGACGGACTTCGTCCTGGATCAGATGACCAGCTACGGTCTGAATGCCTGCCCGCCTCTGCTGGTGGGCGTGGGTGTGGCTACCTCCATTGAAACGGCAGCCCTGCTTTCCAAGAAGGCCCTGATGCGTCCCGTTGGCTCTCACAACGAGAATGCCAACGCCGCCAAGATGGAGCAGCTGCTGGAAGACGGCATCAATGCCATCGGCCTCGGCCCCCAGGGCATGGGCGGCAAGCACTCCGTGCTGGGTGTAAACATTGAAAACACCGCCCGCCACCCTTCCACCATCGGCGTAGCCGTGAACGTAGGCTGCTGGTCTCACCGCCGGGGGCACATTGTGGTGGACAAGGATCTGAACGTAACCTGCGATACCCATTCCACCTGGAAGTTCAACGGATAAGGAGGAAACAGATATGGTTGAAATCAGAGGCAACAAGAAAGTGCTCATTACCCCGGTGACAGCCGAGGATCTGGCAGATATTCATATTGGTGATATTGTTTGGCTGGACGGCGATCTGATGACCTGCCGGGATGTAGCCCACCGCCGGCTCATTGAATACGGCCGGGAGCTGCCCTATGACATCCGGGACAAGGCCATCTTCCATGCCGGTCCCATCGTCCGCAAAATCGAGGGCACCGAGGATGACTACGAAATGGTCTCCGTCGGCCCCACCACCTCCATGCGTATGGAAAAGTTCGAGTATGAGTTCACCAAGCACACCGGCGTGCGTGTCATCGTCGGCAAGGGCGGCATGGGTCCAAATACCGAGCGTGCCTGCAAAGAATTCGGTGCCATCCATTGCGTATTCCCTGCTGGCTGCGCCGTAGTCGCCGCCACGGAGGTTCTGAAAATCCAGGAGCACCACTGGGACGAGCTGGGTATGCCGGAAACCCTTTGGTGCAGCAAGGTCAAGGAATTCGGCCCGCTGATCGTTTCCATCGACCCCGACGGACGAAACCTGTTCGAAGAACAGAAGGTGCTGTATAACCAGCGCAAAGAAGCAGCCAAGCAGGCCATCTACCCGGAAGTAAAGTTCATTAAGTAAGCAATCCCCCTCCCGCCGGAATTTATGGCGGGAGGGGGCGTTTTTTGTATCTCCCTGTTCTTGGGGTCAGGGGTTTTCCACGCTTTCGGGAAGCGCCGCTTCGGTTTTGGTTTGTCTTTGTGCGGCGCGGTATTCAGAGGGAGTCATGCCGCTGTATTCCCGGAAGGTTTTGGCGAAGAAGCTCATGTCGCTGAATCCACACTCAGCGGCAACAGCGGAGATTTTTTCCTCCGTGGTGGAGAGCAGCTGGGCAGATTGGCGAATTCGATACTGCCGCAGGTACTCTTTGGGGGTCTGGTGAATGGTGGCCCGGAAGCAACGCAGGCATTCGCTTTCACTGATGGCCGCGCTCTGGGCAATGTCCGCCACAGTGATGTCCTGAGCGAAATGGCTGTGGATGTATTGGAGCATCTGCTTGATCCGCCGGGCGTTGCGCAGGCGCTGGTTGTCCGGTGGCTGGTTGGCGGCGCAATGGGTCTGAACCAGGAGCAGCAGCTGGGAGAGCTGCTGGCGCACCCGGAATTCATACCCAAAGCCTCCGGCGTTTACATTTTGCCAGACAGACCGGATCCAGCCAATGCACTCCCTCTGCCAGGAAACCTCCGGGGAAAGCACCAGTCCGCCGGGCAGAGCCGTATCCAGCAGTGGGCGCAGATAGCGGAGGAAGAATACACTGTCCGCCGCACCGCCCACAAGCCTGGGGTGAAAGACGATGGATTCTATCCGGCACATGCCCTCTCCGCCGCCCCAGCAGCCGTGCAGGCAGCCGGAATTGATGAGCGCTCCCTGCCCATCCACGAGGCACAACTGCTGACTGCCGCAGCCCAGCAGTGCGGTGCCCTGGGTAACCACGATGGCTTCCAGCTCCTCGTGCCAGTGCCAGGGAACGCTCTGCCGGCTGATGGTGTCCTGATAAATGGCAATGGGAAAATCCACGCTCCCATGGCGGGTAAGTTCCTGACCCTGGCTGTTGACTCGCACGGGGCAGCCGGTTGCCTCCATTGAAATGCCTCCTTTGGCGGTTTTGTCTTATAAAATGGAGAAATACTCCTAGAAGAAACGAATGTTGTGATGATATAATCATAGCATTCACAAAGGAGATTTGCAATATGGCTTCTGTACTTTTGGCACTGATTTATGTCGCTTTCATCAGCCTCGGCCTGCCGGATTCCCTGCTGGGTTCGGCCTGGCCATCCATCTATCCCCAGTTTCGGGTTCCGGTGTCCTATGCCGGGATCGTATCCATGATCATCTCTCTTGGGACGATTTTTTCCAGCCTGCAAAGTGACCGGCTCACCCGCCGGCTGGGTACCGGCCGGGTGATGGTGTTCAGCGTGGCCATCACGGCGGTAGCGCTGCTGGGATTTTCCCTGTCCGGCTCATTCTGGATACTGTGCCTGTGGGCGGTGCCCTATGGTCTGGGCGCAGGTAGCGTGGATGCCAGCCTGAATAACTACGTGGCGCTGCACTATAAGAGCCGCCATATGAGCTGGCTGCATTGCTTCTGGGGCATCGGTGCTACGGTGGGGCCTTACATCATGGGCTTCGCCCTGACCCGGGGCAGCGGCTGGAGCGGCGGCTACCGCTACATTGCCATTTTGCAGGGGATCCTCACAGCGGTTCTGGTATGTAGCCTGCCCATGTGGAAAGACCGGAAGGCCGATGCTGACGGCAGCCAATCCGAAGTATTGACCCTGAAGCAGGTTCTGGCCGTCCCGGGAGCCAAAGAGGTGATGCTCTGTTTCTTTTGCTACTGCGCTCTGGAGCAGACGGCTGGCCTGTGGGCCAGCAGCTACCTGACGCTGTACAAAGGTGTTCCCCCGGAGACTGCCGCCTCCTATGCCAGTATGTTCTTCATCGGCATTACCCTGGGACGGGGTGCCTCCGGCTTTCTCACCATGAAGCTCTCGGATGAAAATATGATCCGCCTGGGGCAGGGGATTCTGGCAGCGGGGATTCTGGTGATGCTGCTGCCCGCCGGGCAGAGCCTGTCCCTGGTGGGACTGGTACTCATCGGTCTGGGCTGTGCCCCCATCTATCCCTGCATCATCCATTCCACTCCTGCCCACTTCGGCGCGGACAAATCCCAGGCCGTTATCGGCATACAAATGGCCAGCGCCTACTGCGGCTCCTGCCTGATGCCCCCCATCTTCGGCCTGCTGGCCGACCGCTTCTCCGTCGCCCTCTTCCCCAGCTGCCTGCTGGTAATCCTGGCGCTGATGATCTGGATGCACGAGACACTGCTGAAAAAAGTATAAAACCCATCCGGACGCAAAAGGCACCCGGAATATACCGAAAAGCTGCCGCGAAGCTCAGGCTTTGCGGCAGCTTTGTATGCATGGCAGTTTGTGTGCTCTTACCAGAGAACGCTGGAGGTGGAAAACTCCTGGGATGTGCTCTGGGCGGGAGGGAGCATCAGGGAGGCTTCCTTTTTGTTCAGGCGGGAGAAAAGAATGCCCAGGGAAACGATCAGCACGATGGAAAGAATGGCTACAATGGCCGCCAGGAAGCGGATGAGCCCTTTGTCGCTTCTTTGCTTCTGTTCGGGATAGCTCGGGGTTTCCGGCTCGGCTCTGCGCCGGGGCGGCGTGTCCCGGGCGGGCAGGAGGGAATACACCACCATCTGCGCCTTCTCCGGTGCGGGATTGAGCAGCATGCAGGTGCGCAGCAGCGCAGGCAGGGAATTGGCCTGGGTAAAGGTTACACCCTGTTCGGCATAGCGCTTCATCTGCCGGAGCACCGCCTGCTGGGCGCTCTGAATGTGCTGCTGGACGGTCTCCTCCGGCACGCCGGTAAGTCCGGCAATGCCTCTGGGGGTCAGCCCGCCCAGACTGTACAGGTACAGGCTCAGGCGCTGCTCCTGGGGCAGCATATCCGACAGCATCTCCGCCACCTGAGCGGTTTCCGCCTTGTTCAGCTCCATGCCGGGGAAGGAAAAGCTCTTAGGGGCAGCATCCTGCTCCCCCTGACCGTTTTCCAGAAGTGTCGCCCGGACACGCATACAGCGCACACAGGTGATCTTCCCCAGCCAGGAAAAGAAATCCTCACTATTTTCCAGGGTATCCAGCTTGGATACCACGGTTTTCAAAACAATACCGGTCATTTTATCCGCAGCCTGGGCAGTGGGCAGCAGTTTTTTGCACTGATAATCCACAATGCCGTAGGCATACAGCAGCAGCTCCTCCAGTGCCGCCATATCCCCCTGCTGGCTGCGCAGAACATATTCATTCAGCGATTCTTTATTCACAGCAGCATGTCCGCTCCTTTCACGATTCCTATGGAAGTATTCTACTGGATTTACATAAAAAAAGCAAGCCATTCGAAAAGATTTAAGAAATTCCCCGCGCACCGGATAGACAGATTCTGCCCCGAAATGGGGATCGTTTTTCCCGGGCATACATACCAAAACACATGTTCGCGGGACATAACACCTGTTTCCACAGGCTGCTGCCAGGTTATTCACAGGAGTTATCCACATTATCCACAGGTTTTTCCACAAGACTTTTCCACAGAACCCTGGGAGAAGCCGGGGAAAACCGGGGAAATCCGAAAAAAATTCCACAGCCAGTGAAAAGGCTGTGGAATTTTTTCTGTTTACAGAACACTTATTCAAACTGCATTCTTGTGGAAAACACCCGGTGCTCCTCCATGCCTTCCTTCCGGTAGGCATCCACCTGGACGCATCCGCTGTCCACAATATCGTAGCGCAGATCCAGGGTTTGTCCCTCCCGGCTTTCGCTGAGATAGCACACCAGAAACTCTTTCAGCCGGTGCTCCCGGTGGAAGGCGCTGGTAAAGAGATCGTCCACCCAGTCCATGTAGCGGGTGTTGTTCATGTGGCCGTTCCGGTCCAGATCGGTGAAGCATACCCGCCGGGGATTGGAATTGACCATGTTCCGGGGTACCAGACCGGTGGGGGTAGCCAGCTCCAGGCCACGCACCGTACCAGCCACCTGAATTCCGGATTTTCCGGGGAGAATCATGTTGCGGGTGTTCAGATCCATCAGCACCCACAGGGTAATGGCGCGGAAGCACTCCTGCCCCCCGGCATCGTAGGCCACCACGCTTCTGGGATAGGCCACCCGGGTGGTGGGCATCGCCCAGGTCTCCACTGTCAGGGTCTCGCCGGATTTGGGCAGCCGGGTAATCTGCACCCGATGCCGGGTGACCGCCCAAAACAGCTGCCGCTTGGCCAGCACATCATAGCCCAGGGACAGCTCCGTACAGTGCCGTCCTCCCATGTCCTGCGCCAGGAAAAGAATCTGGGAGGGTTTCAGGTAGCCATAGCAGTCTACCATATTGTCTTTGATCTCATAAGTTTGTGTGTATACGGATTCCATGCTCATGCCTCGATCATTTTGGTTTTAAAATTTGGGGTAAGCACAGCTTACCCCTTGTTTTCTGTAAGCGCCACGTCAACTTCAGACTGGTAACCACCCCGGTAGATGGTCAGATGGAAACTGTCTCCCACCTCGCTGGCGTAAAGCAGCTCGTTCAGGGCATCCATGCCGGATATGGCCTGACCGTTGACCTGGGTCACAATGTCCCCGGCCATAATGCCCACGGTGTCCGCGGGAGAGCCGCTGTCCACCTGGGTGACATACAGCCCTGCCGGAACCCGATAGAACCGCTGATAGAAAGGAGAAAGCTTCTCCCCCTTCAGCCCCAGCCAGGGACGGCCGGAAACATAGCCCTGGCAGATGATCTGGTTCACGATCTCCTGCACGGTACCGCTGGGGATGGCAAATCCCAGACCTTCCACCCCGGATTTATCCGTAAAGGTTCCGATTTTCATGGTGTTAATCCCGATCACCTGGCCGAATTTGTTGATCAGCGGGCCGCCGGAATTTCCGGAATTCAGGGCGGCGTTGGTTTGGATCAGGTTCATGGTGCGGCCGTTGACCCTGACACCCCGGTTGATGGCGGATACGATGCCGTCGGTCAGGGTGCCCCGAAGCTCTACACCCAGCGGATCGCCGATGGCAACCACCGACTCTCCCACTTCCAGCGCATCCGAATCGCCAAACTGCGCCGGGGTCAGGTCTTCCGCCTGGATATACAGCACCGCAAGGTCGGATACGGGATCCGTACCCACAACGGCAGCTGTCAGCTCCCGCTCATCCGTCAGGCGCACATGAATCTGCTGGGCATCCTCAATCACATGGTTGTTGGTCACCAGGTAGCCGTTCCCGGACAGGATCACTCCGGAGCCGGTACTGTCCCCATCCATACCGGTAGCGGTGATGGAAACCACGCTCTGGATATTCTGCTTGTAAATATCCTGCAGGCTCATGCCGCCATCTTCTCCGCTCTGAACCGCGGCGGGGGCAGCGTGGATAGCCACGGTGTTGGCCTTTTCCTGCAGGGGGGCAGTCGGCTCCGTTTCCGCGGGGGCAGCTGCCTTGTTTGCCATGGAGAAGGCCACGGCGTTTTGGGTCTCCTGCCGGTTCAGCTCCCGAAACAGCTTCATATTCAGCAGGCTCATCGCCGTAGCGATGCCGCCCAGGAAGATCACCGCAACCAGCAGCACCGCAACCAGCGCCCGGTGGCTTTTCGGCGGTTCTGTACATCCGGTGCCGTATACACCGGAATCCCAGCCGCTGTCAAAAGGAAAATCCTGTTCCCGCATAAATCGGCACCTCCTGTCAGTTCACCAGGGGCATGGTGAAGGTAAATTCTGTTTTGCCGTCCCGGCTGGTAACGCTGATGTTCTCGCCGTGGCTGCAAACAATGGTTTTCACGATGTACAGTCCCAGTCCCCAGCCGTCCCGGTTCTGGGAGCGGCTCTTATCCAGCTTGTGGAACCGGTCGAATACCAGGGGCAGTTCCTCCGGAGGGATGGTATTGCCCTCGTTGGAGACGGAGACATAGGCCTTCTGGCCGCCCTCCCGGATTTTCAGCCCCAGAGTACCCCCCTGGGGGCAGAACTTCACTGCATTGTCGATGAGGTTGTACACCACCTGGGTGATGTAATCCTCGTTGGCGAAGGTGTAGACGGGATGCTCCGGCATCTCCACCTCCACATTGATGTTCTTATCGGTAATTTTCTTTTCAAAGGTAATCAGCACCGAGCCGCAGCATTCCTCCAGATCGAAGTGGAGCTTCTTTTCCTCCGGAATGCCCTCCTCGGTTTGCAGCTGGGATATATCCAGCATGCTGCGCACCAGGCGGCTCAGGCGTTTGGTCTCATCGGAGACGATTTGCAGATAGTGTACCCACTTTTCCTCCGGAATGGTCTTGTCCAGTATGCCATCGATGTATCCGGAGATGGTGGTCATGGGGGTTTTCAGCTCATGGGAGACATTGGCGACGAATTCCTGTCGCCGGTACTCGCTCTTTTGCAGACTGCAGGCCATATTGTTAAAAGCCAGTGCCAGTTCCTCCATTTCCTCGCTGCTGCCCTCTTCCACCTTGACACGGGCATCCAGATCCCCGTGTCCGAAGGCGTTGGCCGCCTTGGCCATGTCCTGCAAGGGCTTACTTTCCCGCTTGGCGAAAAAGCTGACCGCCAGAACCGATGCCAGGATGACGCAAATGGCAGTAGTCAGGAAAATATTGGATATTTTATTCAGCACCCGGTTTACATCTGCCGTGGGGGTGGAGACGATGATGATTCCGGCATTGTCCCCGCTGCTTTTGGTAATGGGCATGGAGACCAGGAACCGTTCCTCGCTATATAGACCCTGGATGAGTCCCGTCGCCCGGTCGGAGCCGCTGGAGAGTACCTTCGTCATATACTCCCCGTTTACATACAGCCCCAGGTGTCCGCAACCGAAGAGAGAATCGGAGCAGATGGTCACCTTTCCCTGGGAATTGCAAATTACCGCGTCAGAGCCGGAAACCTTGGAGGCAATGTCCAGATTCATCAGAAATTCCCGGCCGGAAAGGCTCTCATCTTCCATATAGCTGGCGGTCAGGTCGGCAATGATCTGGGCATCCTGTTCCAGCCCTTCGAAGCTGGTATCCGTCAGGTAGTCCTCCACCATCATCTGAAACGCACCGCCCAGAACCGTCAGGGCAACCAGCAAAATGCCCGCGAATACGGAAAAACTGCGGCCATAGGATGATTTCACGGCTTACAGTACCTCGAACTTGTAGCCTACGCCCCAGACGGTTTTCAGGTTCCACTGGTCGGATACCCCTTCCAGCTTCTCACGCAGACGCTTTACGTGTACATCCACCGTGCGGGAATCGCCAAAGTAATCAAAGCCCCAAACTTCGTCCAGCAGCTGGTTGCGGGTATAGACCCGGTTGGGAGAGGAGGCCAGGTAGAACAGCAGCTCCATCTCCTTGGGCGGAGTATCCACCTTCTTGCCGTTTACGGTCAGCTCAAAGGCGTCCATATCGATAATCAGCTTGTCGAACACCAGCCGGCGCGCCTTGGGTTCTGCCGCAGTCCCGTTGGAGCGGCGGAGCACCGCCTCAATCCGTGCCAGTACTTCCTTCATTTCAAAAGGCTTGGTCACATAGTCATCGGCGCCGTTTTTCAGTCCGGCCACCTTGTCATCTGTCTCTCCCTTGGCGGTGAGCATGATGATGGGGGTCTGGGCTTCGGCACGGATGGCCCGGCAAACGGCCCAGCCGTCCATTACCGGCATCATCACATCCAGCAGCACCAGATCCGGCTTAATGGCCCGGTATTTGGCCAGTCCCTGGCCGCCATCTGCGGCGATGGTTACGGCATAGCCTTCCTTTTCCAGATACATTTGCAGCAATTCTGCAATATTGCGGTCATCTTCCACGATCAAAACGGATGTTGCCATAGAGATCTCTCCTTTTCCGCTCCCGCATACCCCGGGAGCCTATTCTTCTGAATATAGCTCATTATACCGCAAAACGGAGGATTGGAGTGAATAATTTGTAAAGAGTTGCAAGGCAATTTGTGAACACGCAGGCAAAAAATCCGGCATCCCTTCTCTTGCCAGGGCATAGGCTGTGGCAGGAGGGGATGCCAATGGGCAAACGGGATACGGCCATCTTTTTTATGGCCATTTGCTTTACCATTCTGGGGGTAGTGCGGGTGTTTTACGAAAGTGCCATCCCCACGGCCAGCTGGGGTCTGAGCTTCCGGCAGGAGGGAACGCCTCCCGCCGGCACCGCCGGAGCAGAACAGCTGCGGCAATATGATGCCGCCTACCTGGGGGATACCGGGGAGCAGGTACTGTATCTGACCTTTGACGCGGGATATGAAAACGGCTGCACGGAAAAAATTCTGGATACGCTGAATGCCCACGGGGCAAAGGCCGCCTTTTTCCTGGTGGGCAATTATATCCAGCGCAACGGAGATCTGGTGCGGCGGATGGTGGAAGAGGGACACACCGTGGGCAACCATACCATGCACCACTGGGATATGTCCAAACTGGAAAATAAGGATGCCTTTGCCAAAGAACTGGGAGATCTGGAAGCACTCTTCCGGGAAACCACCGGCAGGGAGCTTTCCAAATTCTATCGTCCGCCCCAGGGAGTATACAGCCAGGAAAATCTGCGTATGGCGAAGGAGCTGGGGTATAAGACCGTTTTCTGGAGCCTTGCCTATGTGGACTGGAAGCAGGATGCCCAGCCTACCGATGCCCAGGCCTACGAAAAGCTCCTGCCCAGAACCCACCCCGGCGCCGTAATCCTGCTCCACTCCACCTCCGAAACCAACGCCCGGATTCTGGACACCCTGCTCACCCACTGGGAGCAATCCGGCTACCGCTTCGGCACATTGGACGAGCTGTTCGCATAATCCCGCCCGGTGCAGGAAACACCCCTGTACCGGGACAGACGTGCCTTCCCCCCCGCCGCAGGCGTGGAAAAGGCTCCCTTACGGTTTTTTACAAGCCAAAAAGAGAGCTGCCCCGGTTTGGCAGCTCCCTTTTTGGTTTTCCTGATCTTACTTAAAATACCGCTCCAGCAGACCCTTCAGGGCACGGCCGTGTCTTGCTTCGTCCTTGGCCATTTCGTGTACGGTATCGTGGATGGCGTCCAGGCCGTTCTTCTTGGCGCAGGCGGCCAGGTCGAACTTGCCCTGGGTGGCGCCGAATTCGCAGTCCACTCTCCATGCCAGGTTCTTCTTGGTGGAGGCGGTCATGTTGGGCTCCAGCGTGGTGCCCAGCATTTCGGCAAACTTGGCAGCGTGCTCAGCTTCTTCGTAAGCAGCCTTCTCCCAGTACAGGCCGATTTCGGGATAACCTTCCCGGTGGGCAATGCGAGCCATGCACAGGTACATACCCACTTCGCTGCACTCGCCGTTGAAGTTGGCCATCAGCTGCTCCAGGATATATGCCTTATCCTCGGCGGAGATGTCCGGGTTGTTGGCAACGGTCTTTTCATAAATGCCCAGCTCGTGCTCAGCGGCCAGCTTGCTGTCGTCCATTACCTTGAACTTGGTGCCGGGAACCTTGCAAACGGGGCAGACATAGCCTTCGGGAATAGCTTCTGCTTCCAGAACGTAACCGCAAACGGGGCAAACAAACTTCTTCATAATAAAATCCTCCATTTAGTTTTTTGTGTTTCTATTTTCGCCAAAAAATAGTTTTTTATTTATTGATTTATTTCTGTCTCTTTCAGGCAGTCCCGGCACACGCCGGTAAGGGTCAGCTGGGTCTGATCGATGCGGCAGCCCAGGCGCTTGGCATAACCGGAGCAATCCGGCTGCTCTACCATAACATCCTGCACCCCGCCGCAATGGGTACAGATAAAGTGAACATGGGGCTTGACATTGCCATCGAAGCGCTCTATGCCGTTTACCGTGCCCAGGCTTACGATGGTGCCCTGGCTTTTGAACAGAGCCAGGTTCCGGTATACGGTGGCCAGGGAAATATCCGGCTGCTCCTGCTGTAGCATTTGGTACAGGGTTTCCGCGCTTGGATGGGCGGTGGTGCCACGCAGGCAGGAGAGAATGGCATTGCGCTTGCGGAAAGTTTTGGATGTTTCCATAAATTCCTCCCTTGCTGCTGTATTTGTGATTGATTCTTATTTACATGCTTATCATAGCATGGAGGAATAGATTTGTCAAGTACTAAATGAGAATTATTTTCATTTTCTTTATTGCACCTTATCTTTGGGCTTTTCAATAAAGGCATATACCATTGCGGTGCCCAGGGCTGCGCAAATGGTGCCAAAGATCAGCATGGCGTCTATCCCCAGGGTATCGATCATCCGTCCGCCCAGCACTGCTCCTGCCACAGATGCCAGGGTATAGGCCATGGTGAAATAGGCCTGCCCTTTCACCGCGTCACCGGGGTCGGTTATGGCGTTTACATAATATACAGAAGACATGGTAATCATACCCCAGGCCAGAAGCTGCAGCAGCTGCAGGGCATAGAACTGGTTCACATTTGTGCACACCAGCGAGCCCAAGGACTTGGCCACAAAGAAGATGGAACTGAAACGCAGCCAGTAGTAGCTGCCCTTTTTCTTCAGCATCCGGCTGAACAGCAGCATAGTGGGCAGCTCCGCAATGGCGGCAATGGCCATGGCCATACCCATCTCCTCACTGTCGCCACCTTTGGTGCGGATGATTTGCAGGGTAAAGCTGTTGAGCAGCACATGGCTGATATACAGCAGCACACAGCCCACCAGCAGAGCAATGAACCGGGGATACTTGGTTATAAACCGGGCAGCACTGGTGCCGGACTTGGCAGAATCCTCTTTGGGGGTACGCTGCTGGGGGTACACCGCCACGAAGGCCACGAACAGCAGAAAAAATCCCGCAATGGCCACAGGTACGGCCTTGCTGCCATAACGACCGGTTAGCTTGCCCAGAACCAGAGAGGCCAGGGCGAAGCTGGCCGCACCGGCGCTTTTGGATACGCCGTAGTTCAGCCTGGAACCACAGTTCAGACTGGTCATTCCCAGAGCGTTGACCAGCGGATTTGCCAGTTGCAGCAGCGCCAGAGCCAGACCGTACAGCAGCACTGTCAGGGCAGGGTAGGGGCGCACCAGCATCAGCCCGACACCACAGGCGGCAATGACAGTGCCAATTAAAAGGTTCAAGGTTTTCAGGCTCAGGCTGTCCGGCTTGTCGGCATATCCGGCAACCATGGGCTGCAACAGGGCAGACACCAGCCCGGAGGCGGCGATCAGCAGTCCCACCTGGCCGCTGGTGAAGCCCATATCCAGCATATACAGGCTGGTGTAAGCAAAAACCGCCGCATAGGCCATCCAGTAGCTACTCAGGACCAGGCCATAGCGGGCGGTTAAAAATTTGGTGTTCATACGTATCCCCTCTTCTTTTCATAATCAAGCGATGGCAGGTGCGTGTGTACAATTCAGATGGTCGCACATTTTAAAGAAAATGTCAATATACAGAAGTAACGATTTATTGCTCCCGGCTCCGGGCAGACTTTTTCCACCGGCGGAGGCTCTTTTGTTTACAAAAACCTCTATATTTTTCCGATTGCCTATGGTATAATACTATGATAAAAGGGAAAATACATTCCTTTCCCGGCAGGACCGGGGAAGATTTGAAAGGAGCGATTCCTATGGGACTGATTACCAAACTCTTTGGTACCCGTTCTCAGCGTGAATTGAAAAAAATCCAGCCGATGGTGGATGCCATTTTGGCTCTGGAGGATAGCTATAAGGCCCTGCCCGAGGAGGCACTCAAGGCCAAGACCCAGGAGTTCAAGCAGCGTTACGCCGCCGGCGAAAGCCTGGACGACCTGCTGCCGGAGGCTTTCGCCACCGCCAGAGAGGCTGCCGACCGGGTGCTGGGCATGCGGCCCTATCCCGTGCAGCTCATCGGCGGCATCGTGCTGCACCAGGGGCGCATTGCGGAAATGAAGACCGGCGAAGGCAAGACCCTGGTTGCCATTTTGCCCGCCTACTTAAATGCCCTGACCGGGCGGGGCGTACACATCGTCACCGTCAACGATTATCTGGCCAAGTACCAGAGCGAATGGATGGGCAAGGTCTACCGCTACCTGGGGCTGACCGTTGGACTGGTAATCCCGGGCATGCTCCCGCCGGAGCGCCGGGTGGCCTACGCCGCGGACATTACCTACTGCACCAACAACGAGCTGGGCTTTGACTACCTGCGGGACAACATGGCCATCTACAAGCAGGAGCTGGTACAGCGTGGACACGCCTTCGCCATTGTGGACGAGGTGGACTCCATCCTGATCGACGAAGCCAGAACCCCGCTGATCATCTCCGGTAAGGGCGAGGATTCCTCCCAGCTCTACCAGATGGCAGACCGGTTCGTGTCCTCCCTGCGCAAGCAGGTCTTCGCCAAGACCGAAGACAAGGAAGTACAGGACGACTACGACTGCGATTACTTTGTGGATGAAAAATCCCGTACCGTCTCCCTGACCGCCGAGGGCATCGCCAAGGCCGAGCGTTTCTTCGGCGTGGACAACCTGGCAGACGCGGAGAACACCACACTGTCCCACCACATCAACCAGGCCATGAAGGCACGGGGTCTGATGAAGAAAGACATCGACTACGTGGTGAAGGACGGGGAAATCATCATCGTGGATGTATTCACCGGCCGGCTGATGTACGGCCGCCGGTATAACGAGGGTCTGCATCAGGCCATTGAGGCCAAGGAAGGGGTCACCGTTGCCAGCGAAAGCAAGACACTGGCCACCGTTACCTTCCAGAACTTCTTCCGCCTGTACGACAAGCTTTCCGGCATGACCGGTACCGCCCTGACCGAGCAGGAGGAATTTGAAGCGATTTACCGGCTGGACGTTGTGGAAATCCCCACCAACCGGCCTGTTATCCGGGTAGATCACCCGGATGTGGTGTACAAAACAGAGATGGGCAAGTTCCGTGCCATCATCCAGCAGGTGAAGGCCTGCCATGAGAAGGGACAGCCTGTGCTGGTAGGTACCATCTCCATTGAAAAGAGCGAAATCCTCAGCAAAATGCTCAAGCGGGAGGGCATCCCCCACAATGTGCTCAATGCCAAGTATCACGAGCAGGAAGCCCAGATCGTTGCCCAGGCCGGTAAGCTGGGGGCTGTGACCATTGCCACCAATATGGCCGGCCGTGGTACGG
This sequence comes from uncultured Oscillospiraceae bacterium, assembly GCA_964501115.1. Taxonomy (GTDB): domain Bacteria; phylum Bacillota; class Clostridia; order Oscillospirales; family Oscillospiraceae; genus Faecousia. Next base: position 5,184 of record CAZCRO010000032.1, on the reverse strand, counting down.
ACATTATGCTGGGCGGCAACGCGGAATTCCTGGCCAAGGCAGACCTGCGCCGCCAGGGCAAGGAGGAGACGCTGATTGCCGAGGCGGATTCCTTTGCCGAAACCTCCGATCCGGAAATTCTGGCCATCCGCCTGGAATATACGGATCTGCTCAAGCAATACAAAGCGAACATTGCCCAGGAAGCCGAGCAGGTACGTGCTGCAGGCGGCCTGTTCATCATCGGTACCGAGCGGCATGAGTCCCGCCGGATCGACAATCAGCTCCGTGGCCGTTCCGGCCGCCAGGGCGACCCGGGCGAAAGCCGTTTCTATCTGAGCCTGCAGGACGACCTGATGCGGCTGTTCTCCTCTGACCGGATCATGGGCATGATGGATTCCCTGGGTCTGGACGAAGACACCCCCATCGATGCCAAGATTCTCTCCGGTGCGGTGGAAAACGCCCAGAAGAACGTGGAAAGCCGGAACTTCCGCTCCAGAAAGAGCGTGCTGGAATACGACGATGTAATGAACACCCAGCGTGAGGTGATCTACGCCCAGCGGCAGAAAGTTCTGGACGGAGAAGACCTGCGGGAGAATATTCTGTCCATGCTCCAGGCACTGGTGGAGGGCAACGTGGCCTCCGCCCTGGCAGACAACGGCGGCCAGGTAAGCACCCAGGCGCTGCAGGAGCTGTCTGTCCAGATGGATGGCATCTATTTTGCCAAGGGCACCCTGCTGGCCAGACAGAACCAGCTCCTTCCCCTGGATCAGGCTGCCCTGAGCCAGACCATTTACGACATTGCCCTTGCCACCTACCAGACCAAGGAAGCCGCCTACGGCGAAAAGCTGATGCGGGAACTGGAACGTGTGGTCATGCTCCGGGTGGTGGATGAATACTGGATGGACAACATCGATGCCATGGACGACCTGAAGCAGGGCATCGGCCTGCGGGCTTACGGCCAGCATGACCCGGTCATCGCCTACAAGGAAGAGGGCTACCAGATGTTCGAAAGCATGGTGCGCAGCATCCGGGAGGAAACCGTCCGCCGGATGTTCCTGGTGCGTGTCCAGCCCCAGCAGGAGGTCAAGCGGGAGAAAGTGGCCAAGGAGACCGGTGCTGCCGGTGCCAGCGATGGCAGCGTGGTGAAAAAGCAGCCGGTGCGCAACAAAGACAAGAAGGTTGGCCCCAACGATCCCTGCCCCTGCGGCAGCGGCAAGAAGTACAAAAAGTGCTGCATGCAGAAGGACAAGGAAGCGGGTATGGAATAACCCCCTTCCCCGGAAGCAACCATATACTGGAGAAATACTATGATCGAAACACAAAAACAGGGGGCATTGGAATACCTGACAGCCCAGGGGATCTGCGTGCCCCACTGCTTTACCACCCGCCTCGGCGGAGTGAGTCAGGGATACCTGAGCAGCCTGAATATCGGCACCAGCCGGGGCGATGCCCCGCAGAATGTGGAGCGGAATTACGCCATTCTGGGGCAGGCGCTGGGCTTTGACCCGAGAAAAGCCGTGCTCAGCCGCCAGGTGCATTCTGATATTGTCTATCCCGTTACCCAGAAGGACGCAGGTGCCGGGCTGTATGCCCCGGCGCTGCCCAGCTGCGATGCCCTGGTGACCAACACCCCAGAGCTGGCACTGGTGATCTTTACCGCGGACTGCACCCCCATCCTCTTTCACGACCCGGTGACTGGTGCCGTGGGTGCCGCTCACGCCGGATGGCGGGGCACAGTGCAGGGCATTGCCGCCCGGGTGGTGGAGCGCATGGCGGAGCTTTACGGCAGCCGCCCCCAGGATATTCGCGCGGCCATCGGCCCCAATATCGCCGCCTGCCATTTTGAAACCGGGGAGGATGTCCCCCAGGCGCTTCTGGCAGCCTATGGCCGGGAGATGGAAGCCTTCATCCGCCCCCAGGGAGAAAAATATTATGTAGACCTGAAGGCGGTGAACGCCTGGATTCTGCGCCAAAGCGCCGTGGAGCAGGTGGAAATCAGCCAGGACTGCACCGTTTGCCGGAGCGACCGCTTCTGGTCCCATCGGGTCACCCAGGGACAGCGGGGCAGCCAGGGTGCGGTGATTGTATGTAAGGAGGTGGAGCAGTGAAACGGATGATTGCCCTGTTGCTGTGCCTGAGCCTGTTTGCAGGCTTGCTGGCAGGCTGCGCTTCCCGGGAAGAGGAAGAATATGTTCCCACCGGAGATGCCATACTAATGGAAGACGAACCCGTACCTACGGAGGAAATCAACGGCGACGAAGAAAAGCTGGTGCTGGCCTACTATCCCAACCGCTCCATGAATCCCCTCATCGCCATGAACTTTTCCAACCGGGTGCTGTTCTCTCTGATCTACCAGGGGTTGTTCGCCTACAACAGCACCAACCAGACTGTGCCCATCCTCTGCTCCCGCTACCGGGTGTCCTCGGACAATACCATCTGGACATTCTATGTGGACAGCCAGGCAACCTTTTCCGATGGCACCCGGGTGACCATCGGGGACGTGGTGGCCTCCTACGATGCCGCCCGGAAGAGCGACTATTACAAGGGGCGCTTTACCCACATTGTAGAATACAAACTCCGGGAGGACGGCGGCCTGACCTTCTACCTGGATACGCCCTACCAGAACCTGCCGCTGCTGCTGGATATTCCCATTGTGAAAGCCTCCCAGGTGGATGCGGACTTCCCCCTGGGCACAGGCCCCTATGAATTCCATGCCGGTGAGGACGGGGCGGAGATGACCCGGGTAAATACCTGGTGGTGCGATGCCACACTGTCCACCAATGCCACCACCATCCAGGTGATCGAGGCCACCAGCCAGACCCAGCTGCGGGACGAATTTGAGTTTGGCGACCTGAACCTGGCCTGTGCCGACCCCCTGCTGGACTCCTATGGAGAATACCGCTGCGACTTCGAGCTGTGGGAGGTGGACAACGGGGTGATGGTATACCTGGCCTGCAACACCCTGTACAGCGATTATTTCAAAACCGATGTACTGCGCAAGGCTCTTACCTACGCCATCGACCGGGAGAGCATCAACGAGCAGGTGTACCGGGGCATGGGCAAACCCAGCACCCTGATCACCTCCCCCTCTTCCCCCTATTACTATGAGGATCTGGCTTCCAAATACACCTATGACCCCATGAAATTCCTGGATTCCATCGGCAATTTCCAGCTTCCCAAGAACAAAAACGGGGAAATTCAGAAGCTGAAGATCCTGGTCAACGCGGATGACTCCGCCCGCCTGCGGGCAGCCCGGCAGATTGCCGCCCACCTGACAGAGCTGGGCATCCCTGCGGGCGTGCTGGAATACGGTGCCTCCGGCCCGGGTGTCACCTATAAGCAGGTCATCAATGCCGGTACCTACGATGTCTACCTGGGGCAGACACGCCTCTCCCCCACCTACGACATGTCGGAGTTCTTCAAGGGCTACGGCACCCTGGGCAACAACTGCCTGGCCAACGAGACCCTGCTGAACATGGCCAAGGAGGCACTTTCCAACACCGGCACCTTCTACAACCTGACCCAGATGGTAGCGGACGACGGTAGCGTGATCCCCGTGCTCTTCGGCACATACAACATTTATTCCAAGCGGGGCGAGCTGCTGGATCTGAACCCCTCCCGGGACAATGTATTCTACTATACCGTCGGAAAAACCATGGATTCCATTTATGAGGAATCCACCGGCTAAGAGAGGAAAAAGCTATGAAAAAATGGATTTCTCTGCTTCTTGTCGGTGCGCTGCTCCTGTCCGGCTGCGGCCGCAAGGAACCGCCCGTAGTGGAAACCACCACCGCGCCTACCACTGCGCCCACCACCGAACCCACTACGGAGCCGACCACGGAACCAACCACCGAGCCTGTTCCTGTGTACACCAACCCCCTGAACGGCCAGGTGCTGGACGAGCCCTACACCGGCCGGGTATATGCCGTGTCTGTAAGCAACGTGCGGGATGCCCTGCCCCACTACGGCACCATGAAAGCGGATATTGTGATGGAAATGTGGGTAAACCACTCCATCATCCGAAACCTGGCACTGTTTACCAATCCCCAGGATGCCCAGCGGATTGGCTCCGTCCGGTCTGACCGGCTGATGTTCAACCAGATTGCCCTGCACTATGACGCCATCGTAGTAGATGCCGCCGGTTCCAACCAGGTGCTCAACGATGCCCGCAATAAGGGTGTAGATCGTCTGATGGTGGATACCTCCGGCGATCAGGACTACGCCGTGCGGGATACCAGCCGGGATTTTCTCTTCAAGCCCGCCTCCAAGTATGAGCATTGCCTCTTCGCCAAGGGTGACGGCCTGCAGGCCTATGCGGAGCTGAACGGCTTCTCCACCACCCAGCCGGAAGATAAGGACTACGGCCTGCGGTTCCGGGAAGACGGCACTCCGGAAGGCGGCGAGACCGCCAACACGGTATCCCTCACCTTCACCTACAAGAATAACCTGAAAGCGACGGATATGGTCTACGACGCAGACCTGGATCAGTATGTATATCACCAGTATGAGAAGGAAATGATCGATGGTGCCACCGGGGAGCAGGAGAGCTTCACCAATGTCATCATCATGCTGGCGGATATTACCCGGCCGGATATTTACTACGTGGCAAACTTCACCGCCGGCGGCACCGGCTACTATGCCTGCGGCGGCAAGATCATCCCCATCACATGGAGCTGCGAGGACGAAAACAGCCCCTTCCAGTTCCAAACGCTGGACGGTCAGCCTCTGGAACTGGGCGTAGGCAATACCTACATGGCCATCGCCCCCCAGGCCTCCCCCGTGAGCTACTCCTGATAAGCCAAAAACCCTCCCACCGGACCCGGCGGGAGGGTTTTCAGCTTATCAGGAAAGAAGGGTTCTCTGTCAATAGTTGGGGTAGAGCCAAAATGAAATATCTGAAGATCGTGTCGGGGCGAAAGTTCCGGCACGATTTTTATGTATTGCAGAAGAGGATTCTCTTTCTGAAATTACTGAAGTTACGCATACCGAAGCAAACTCTTTTCAAGACTTTGGTCTTGTTGTTGCAGCCCTCAATATAGCCATTCGTCCAGGGGACATCCATGGCGTTCAGGATCTCGTCAAACCAGTTGCGGTAGGCATTGATGCAAGCCCGGAATTCCTCCATCTCCATTAACTCTGCCGAGAATAACCAGGGCAGTGACCTTTTTGTTAAACAGGCAGAAATAACGCATTGCCGTTGTTTCG
>CAZCRO010000031.1:0-24014 GCA_964501115.1 uncultured Oscillospiraceae bacterium | reverse complement strand
GGATAAGCCCACCGCCAACCCCGACAAGATCAAGGAGCAGCTGACCAAGTATGACCTGGTTCCGGAAGAGTGGGGCGGCGATACCATCATCTGCCCCATCTCCGCCAAGACCGGCATGGGTCTGGACAATCTGCTGGAAATGGTTCTGCTGACCGCTGAAATGCAGGAGCTGAAGGCCAACCCCAACCGCCGTGGTAAGGGCACCGTAATCGAAGCCCGCCTGGATAAGACCAGAGGCCCCATCGCCACACTGCTGGTGCAGAACGGCACTCTGAAGCAGGGCGACATCATCATCGCCGGTACCGCTGTGGGTCGTGTGCGTGTGATGACCAATGACAAGGGCCGCACCGTAAAGACCGCCGGTCCCTCCATCCCCGTAGAGATCACCGGCCTTGCCGATGTTCCCGCTCCCGGCGACACCTTCGACGTGGTCACCGACGAGCGTATGGCCCGTGAACTTGTGGAGCAGCGCCGCCAGGCCGAGAAGGACGCTCTGGCCAAGCTGCAGCAGAAGGTGACCCTGGACAATCTGTTCGCCCGGATGCAGGAAGGCGAAATGAAGGAGCTGCCCCTGATCGTCAAGGCAGACGTACAGGGCTCTGCGGAAGCCGTGAAGGCCTCCCTGGAAAAGATCTCCAACGAAGAGGTTCGTGTGCGTGTCATCCACGCAGGCGTCGGCGCCATCAACGAAAGCGACGTGCTGCTGGCCTCCACCTCCGGTGCCATCATCGTCGGCTTCAACGTCCGTGCCGATGCCGGTGCCCAGGGCTCCATCGCCCGCTCCAACGTTGACATCCGCTACTACCGGGTGATTTACGATGCCATCGACGAAATCGAGGCTGCCATGAAGGGCATGCTGGCTCCCAAGTACGAGGAAGCCGTGATCGGCCACGCCGAAGTGCGCATGACCTACAAGGTAAGCGCCATCGGCACCATCGCCGGTGTGATGGTGAAGGACGGCAAGGTGACCCGGGACAGCCAGGTTCGTATTCTGCGGGACAACATCGTGATCCACGAGGGTGAAATCGGCTCCCTGCAGCGCTTTAAGGATGCCGCCAAGGAAGTCACCGCCGGTTACGAATGCGGCATGAGCGTTGTGAAGTTCAACGACATCAAGGAAGGCGACATCTTCGAATGCTTCATCATGCAGGAAGTGAAGAGATAAGCCTCCCCCTTTCCACCATAGAGCATATAAGGAGGATGACAACATGGCATCCAATCGAATCAATCGAATCAACGAAGAGATCATGAAGGAGCTGTCCTCCCTTCTGCGTACCGTCAAGGATCCCAGAGTGCAGGACACCATGATCTCCATCACCCGGGTGGAAACCACTCCGGATCTGCGCTATACCAAGGTATATGTCAGCTTCCTGCAAAGCGAGCATGCCAAGCAGGCGCTGCAGGGTCTCAAATCTGCCGGCGGCTATCTGCGCCGGCAGCTGGGACACAATTTGCAGCTGCGCTACAGCCCGGAAATCGTCTGGGAAGAGGACGACGGCATCGCCTACGGCGCAAAAATGCTGAAGCTGATCAACTCCCTGGAGGTCTCCCATGAAGAAACTGACGAGGGCTGAAACAGCTGCGTTTCTTCACGGGAATGACCGTTACATCATTCTCACCCATATTCGCCCCGACGGAGATACGTTGGGCTCCGCTGCCGCCCTGTGCCTGGGTCTGCGCAGTCTGGGCAAAACCGCCCATATTCTGCGTAACCCCGGCATCACGCCGATGTACGCCTGGCTCCACCAGGGGCTGACGGTGGAAGAAGTCCAGCCGGAGGACACGGTGGTATCCGTAGACGTGGCCTCTCCGGGCATGCTGCCTCCGGAATTTTCCCATCTTCTGGATCGGGTGGTGCTGCGCATCGATCACCACGGCTCTGCCACCTCCTTCTCGGAGCTGGAGCTGGTAGATCCCCACAGCGCCAGCTGCGCCGAGGTGATCTGGGATGTGCTGGAATGCATGGGCGTTGCCCCACGGCAGGATATTATGGACGCCGTATACGTAGGCACCTCTACAGATACCGGCTGCTTCCGCTTTGCCAATACCACAGAGCATACCTTCCGCACCGCCGCGGCCTGTGCCGCCGCCGGTGCCCGGATCTACCAGCTGAACCAGGCGCTGTTTGAAACCAACACCCTGGGCAAGCTGAAAATGCAGGCCTGGATTGTGGAAAATCTGCGTCTGCTGCGCTGCGGCACCATGGCCATCTGCGCCATCCCCCTGGAAGTGGAGCGGCAGATCGGTGTGACCAGCGACGATATGGACAACATCAGCAATTTCCCCCGTACCGTGGCCGGTGTGAACATCGCCGCCACATTGCGGGAGGCCGAGGAAGGCTATGTCAAGCTTTCTGTCCGGGCAGTTCCCGGATATGATGCCACAAAGATTGCGGAGCGTTTCGGCGGCGGCGGACACAAGGGCGCTGCCGGTGGCTCCATCCACCTGCCCCTGGCTCAGGCCGCCCAGGCCGTGGAAGCCGTTATGCTGGAGATTTGCCAATGAACGGAATTGTCATCATCGATAAGCCACAGGGCTGGACAAGCCAGGATGTGACCGCCAGACTGCGCCGGGTATTTTCTACCCGGCGTATTGGTCACGGCGGCACCCTGGACCCCATGGCCACAGGAGTTCTGCCGGTTTTTGTAGGCCGGGCTACCCGGGCCGTGGAATTTTTCGAGCATGCGGAAAAGACCTACGAAACCACCCTCCTGCTTGGCAAGCGGACGGATACCCAGGACATTACCGGCACCGTGCTGGAAGAAAAAGAGGTAGCTGTCAGCCTGCAGCAGGTAGAAGAGGTGCTCCCCCGCTTCCGGGGAGAAATTTTACAGGTACCGCCCATGTATTCTGCTCTGAAAGTAAACGGCCAGAAGCTCTATGAGCTGGCACGGAAGGGCAGGCAGGTGGAGCGCCAGCCCCGCCCCATCACCATCCATGAGCTGACGCTGCTGGAATTTGACGGTCTGCGCCTGAAAGCACGGGTGCGCTGCTCCAAGGGCACCTACATACGCACGCTGTGCGAAGATATTGGCGCTGCCCTGGGCTGCGGCGGATGCATGGAAACCCTGCGCAGAACCCAGGCCGGGGAATATACGCTCTCAACTGCCGTTCCACTGGAAACCCTGCTGGAAAGCCAGACACCGGAGGCATACCTCCTGGCTATGGACACCCCCTTCATGGGCTACCCTGCCGTCACCCTCACCGCCAACCAGGAGAAGCGCTGCCGCAACGGCAACGCCTTCACCCGCCCCATGCCGGACGGCACCTACCGGGTCTACAGCAAAGATGGGGAATTTCTCATGCTGGGCAGAGTGGAACAGGATGTAATGTCCACGATAAAGAGCTTTTTTGAGGTTTAAACAATCCCATGAATCGATATATCTATGCCCTGGGTTTTTTTGACGGGGTACACGCAGGCCACCGGGCGCTTTTACAGGCGGTGACGGACATCGCCGGGGAGGCCGGGCGGGGGGTAATCACCTTCGCCGCCCATCCCGATACGCTGGTGCTGAACCAGACCCCCAAGCTGATCAATACCCCCCAGGACCGGGTACGACTGCTGAAAGCCCGGGGCATGGAGCGGGTGATCACCCTTCCCTTCGACAAAAAAATGCAGCAAACCCCCTGGCCGGACTTTCTGGATGACCTGATCGCCAACTACGGCGCTGCCGGTTTCGTATGCGGCGAGGACTTTCGCTTCGGTGCCGGTGGACTGGGCAATGCCGCCCTGCTGGAAGACTACTGCCGCAGCCGGAACCTTCCCTGCCGGGTGGTGCCGGAGCAGCTCATCGGCGGTGTGCGGGTGTCCTCCACCCTGATCCGCCAGGCGCTGCAGGAGGGGGATTTCTCCCGGGCACGGCAGTATCTCGGCCACCCCCACCTGCTCAGCGGGCAGGTGATCCACGGCAAACAGCTGGGAAGAACCCTTGGTGTGCCTACCGCAAACCTGCTGCTGCCCCCGGAACTGGTGTGCCCCCGTTTCGGCGTATACGCCTGCACCGTCTCCATAGACGGCCGGGAATATCCCGCCGTGACCAACATCGGCACCCGCCCCACGGTAAACGGCCGGGGCATCACCGTAGAGCCATGGATCCTGGACTACCAGGGAGATCTCTACGACCGTACCCTGAGCCTGTGGTTCCATGCCTTCCTTCGCCCGGAAGAACGCTTTGCTTCCCTGGAAGCGCTGAAAGCCCAAATCCGGCTGGACGCGGCGCAGACCCGGAGCCTGCCGGAAATTGCTTCCCTGTGCGTCTGAATGATTCAAAAAAACGCCCCGGTTTCCGCCGTGCCACGGCCCGGAAACCGGGGCGCTTTTCCTTTCCCGAAGACGAAACAGAGGTCTGAATAGAAGCAAATTCTTTTCCCATCCCCTATTTTTATCAGAAAATACTTGACAAATCCTTCCAAAAGGGCTAATCTATATTCTGGGTATCCGTGGTTTTTGGGATGGAATCGCCATTCCCTGGATGTCCATAACCATAGGGCAGCCACGCTGCCTATCAAACGCATTGCGCTACCCGGTAGCGCTTTGAGATTGGAGTTTGAAAATGAATTACGATTGCAGAAACATCCTTCGCTGGACGGAGGCACAGCTGAAGTACACCTATGACGTGTCCCTTCAGGAAGCCACCCCCCAGGAGCTTCACGAGGCTCTGGGCGAGGCGGTTATGATGGCCATCTCCGACAACTGGAACAGCAGCAAGCACGCCCGCTTGCAGCAGCGGAAGGCCTACTACTTCTCCGCAGAATACCTGATTGGCCGGCTGGTATATTCTAACCTGTATAATCTGGGCATCCTGGATGAGCTGAAGCAGCTCTTCGCCGCCAAGGGCGTGGATCTGGCCATCCTGGAAGATGTGGAAGATGCCGCTCTGGGCAATGGTGGTCTGGGCCGTCTGGCCGCCTGCTTCCTGGACAGTGCCGCCAGCTGCGACATTCCCCTGTCCGGCTATGGCCTGCGCTATAAGTTCGGCCTGTTCAAGCAGAGCTTCGACGAGCAGGGCAGCCAGAAGGAAAACGCGGATGACTGGTCCAAGTATGGCGATCCCTGGTCTTACCGCCGGTATAACCACACAGTAAAGGTCAAGTTCCCTGACCACACCGTGCTGGCCGTCCCCTACGATGTACCCATCATCGGCTACGGCACCAACAACATCAATACCCTGCGCCTGTGGCAGTGCGAGGCTGAGGAAGAGCTGGACTTCTCCGCTTTCAACGACCAGGACTACCTGCGTGCCCTGTCCCAGAAGAACAAGGCCGAGGACATCACCCGTGTTCTCTACCCCAACGACTCCACCTGGGAAGGCAAGCGCCTGCGTGTGAAGCAGCAGTATGTGCTGTGCTCCGCCTCCCTGCAGGATATGCTGCGCGTCTTTAAGAACGCCCACGGCAACGACCTGACCCGCTTTGCCGACTACTATGCCGTGCAGCTGAACGATACCCACCCCGCCATGTCCATCCCCGAGCTGATCCGGCTGCTGATGGCAGAGGGTATGGATTTTGACCAGAGCTTCTCCATTGCCCAGAGAACCTTCTCCTACACCAACCACACCGTTATGGGTGAGGCTCTGGAGAAGTGGCCCCTGGATCTGCTGGAGAGCGTGGTTCCCGAGATCGTGCAGATTATCCGCCGCATTGACGAGAAGCTGCGCTGGGAGCATCCCGGCCTGTTCGTAATCAAGGACAACACCGCGCACATGGCCAACCTGTCTGTATATGTCGGCAGCTATGTCAACGGCGTGGCCGAGATTCACAGCCAGATTCTGAAGGATGACCTGTTCAGAGACTGGTACGCCGCCTTCCCCGAGCGCTTCCAGAACAAAACCAACGGCGTGACCCCCCGCCGCTGGATGGGTCTGTGCAACCCCGAGCTGACCCAGATGCTGAAATACCGCATCGGCGGCGACTTCCTGACCGAGCTGGATCGCCTGTCCGACCTGAAGCCCATGATCGATGACGACATGGTGCGCCAGTTCAATGCCATCAAGCGCCAGAAGAAGGAAGAGCTGTGCAAGGTCATTGCCGAGCGCGAAGGCGTGCAGCTGAACCCGGATTTCGTATTCGATGTCCAGGTCAAGCGTCTGCATGAGTACAAGCGCCAGCTGATGAACATCCTGTCCATTGTGGACATCTACTTCCGCCTGAAGAACGGCGAGCTGCCCAACTTCCAGCCCACCGCCTATATCTTCGGCGCCAAGTCCGCCCCCGGCTACGCCCGGGCCAAGGCCATCATCCGCTATATCAACCGTGTTGCCAAGATGATCAACAACGACCCCGCTGTGGCAGACAAGATGAAGGTCGTGTTCGTACAGAACTACAACTGCTCCTACGCCGAGCATATCATCCCCGCAGCCGATATTTCCGAGCAGATCTCCCCTGCCGGTACAGAAGCCTCCGGCACCGGCAACATGAAGCTGATGCTCAACGGCGCTGTGACCCTGGGTACCCTGGACGGTGCCAACGTGGAGATTGCCCAGGAGGCCGGCATGGAGAACGAATATATCTTCGGCCACACCGTAGAGCAGATCAACGCCAGCAAGGACAGCTACTATGCCCGGGGCATTTACGATACCAATGCCCACCTGCACCGTGCCATCGACACCCTGGTGGACGGCACCGTTCCCACGGACGATGCCCAGCGGGAGCTGTACCACGCCCTGCTGGATGGCGCCAGCTGGCACAAGGCTGACCACTACTTTGTCCTGCTGGACTACGCTTCCTATATGGATGCCAAGCTGAAAGCCAACGCCGACTACGCAGACCGGCTGAGCTTCGGCCGCAAGTGCCTGGAAAACATCGCCAGCGGCGCAAAGTTCTCCTCCGACCGTACCATCCGCCAGTACGCCAACGAGATCTGGCACATCAAGCCCGTCAAGTTCTAAGTGACAACAAAGGACTGTTGCAAAATGCAGGTTTTGCAACAGTCCTGTTTTACCATTCCCCGCAGAGGGGATTGCTCCGGGGCACCGGTGCTCCCGGGAGCACTGCAAGTACTTCTGCTGAACGCAGTTTCATACCTTTCACCCCATTGTAGCCCACAATACCGATACCCAGGGAGGTAAACTACCATGTTCAAAAACAAGATTTGGCTGTCCATTCCTTTTTTATCTCTGCTGGCCATGGTATGCCGGTGGGCGCAGTTCCATCTGGGCACCGATGCCCGGGGATTGCTGGTGCCTGGGCATCCGGCGGTCTGGTGTCTGGGCGCGCTGACCCTGGCCGCACTGGTCTGCGTCTGGTTCTGCGGAGAAAGCCGGCATTCATGCCCCCAAAAAGTTGCCGGTGTGTGCAGCGCCCTTCTGGCGCTGTCCATCCTGCTCTCCCGGGAAAGCGCTTCCATCGTGAGTCTTTTACCCGCTATGGAAAACTATATCCGGGCGGGGCTTCTGCTGGCTCTGGCTATCTGCCAGTGGAAGGGCAGAAAAACCGAACCCATTCTGTACGCCTGCCTGTGCGTATGTACACTCATTGATCTGATCGTCTGCTACCAGACGTGGAGCCGGGAGCCGCAGCTGCAAAGCTACCTCTTTGCCCTGCTGGGAAGCCTCTCCCTGGCTGCGTATACCTACCAGCGTGCCGCGCTGGAGCTGAACATGGGAAGCACGCTCTGGTGCCGCCGCTTTGCCCTTGCGGGCAGCTTTCTGCTCCTTGCCGCCAGCGTATTCCCCGCCTCCCCCATCCGCTTCTACAGTGCCCTGTGGCTTCTCTGCGGCAGTCTGGAGGATACCGGCAGCCCAAAGGAAAGCTGAATACATCCCAAACAAAAAGATCCGAACCGTTTTTCATTCCGGTTCGGATCTTTTAGACTGTCAAAGGACGCTCTTTCCCGGCTCCCCCTTCTTGGCTTCCCCCGGAAGGAGAGGCAAGGGCTAGGCTGCTACACAGCGCAGGGCTACACGGGACTGGCCGCCTACGGTACAGGTAAACAGGGTCAGATCCCAGTCTCCGGGGATCATGGCCTCCGTGTCAGAGGGGGCTATGGTCTCTATATCCGAGACCAGGTAGACGAATACGTTCCCCTCCATGTCCGTTACGCTCACCTCGTCCCCGCTGTGCAGCTCCCGGAGGCGGCCGAAGTGGGTTGCGTAATTATGGGCACAGATCACCAAATCGCTGCTGTACACATTGCCCCGGTAGCGGCAGGGGGCTACCCGCAGGTCGGGATAACTCCACTGGCTGATGATGGGCAGCTCCAGACCCAGGGCGGGAATCCGCAGCACGCCGATATAATCCCGGCCGTTGATATGCTCCACCAGCATATCCTTCACGATCTCAGGCTCCTGGGTGGGCTCCGGAAGGTTTTCCACCCTGCGGGACGGCTGCAATACCACCTGCTCCGGAAGCGCCTCGCTGACGGCTTGCAGGGCCTGTACGGCCTCGCTCCCCGCTTCCCGATCCTCCATGGTATTGCCCAGTGCCAGGAAAAGGGCTGCCGCTATCAGCAGCAGCCCCAGGACGATCCATCCGGTTCCTTTACGCCGCATCCTGATCCCCCCGGCGGCGGATCAAGCCGAATACCACCAGCGCCAGGCCGCAGCACAGCAGCACCGGCACCGGCCACCACAGCTGCCCGGTCTGGGGCAGCTTATTGCCCGGCGTATCACACTGGTTCAGCACAGTGAAGACATAGCCCTCCCGGGTGACCACCGGGGTCTTGTAGCCATCGAGCTTATCTTCCTCCACCCGCCAGTCATGGTTCACTTCATCCCGCCAGGTGAATTTCCAGTTGTTGTTTTTGTTCAGCTTTACATCGTCATACAAAAGCACATCGTCTTTGTAGATCCGCACGGAAATCTCCGTCGGGCGGCGGCTGCTGTGGCAGCTGTCGTCCCATTTTTTGATTACCTGGAAGTCCTCCACCTTGGAGCCCTTGGCCGGCTTGGCGTTGGCCGTTACGGAATAGTTCCAGGTATTGGTCTCGATATTCTGTTCCGGCACCACTACGAAGAAGGGGCCGGTTTCGTAGATATAGCCTTTCTGCTCCACCCGGCTGCCGGTAATCAGATACAGTCCCAGGGGGAATCCGGAAAACAGGGCGGTGCCCTCGGCATCTGTCCGGGCTGTCAGCTCCGGAAGGGTCTGGGGCAGATTATCCGCCAGCTTCTGCGCCATGGCCTGCCAGGCGGCATCCTGCTTTCCCCGGATGTCCAGCTCTTTTGCATAGGCGGCAAAGGCGGGGGTAACGGTCAGCTCTCCGTTTTCGTCTATGGCAGCTACCTGATAGCCGCGGAAATCCATGTTTTCAATCGGCTCCGTACCGCACAGGGCATGGATGGTCAGGCTTCCCCGGCGGCTCAAATCCACGCTGCCCGCGGCAAAAACCTGCATTGGCAGCAGCAGAAACAGCAGCAGCACAGGCACAACACGCTTATAAAATTTCATAGTCCATACCTCCTGTAGGGGGCTTCCGTTTTCTGGGAAGCAGTAACAAAATCAGCAAAATCAACAGTATGGGGGCTGCCACCACCGGCGCTACCAGCAGCGGCTCTATCTGCACCGCGTCCGCTGTGACACGGATGCTTTTGGATTCCGGCAAATTATCAATCCGGTGCCCACGCACCAGCAGCCGGTGGGTATTGATGCCGTAGGGGGTGCAGGTGACCAGCGTACACAGATCCTCCCCCTCCACAATTTGCAGCGCCTGGGTGTCCTGGGGCTCCACAATGAGGATCTGATCCACCTCATAGGTGAGCACCTCGTCCAGCACCCGCAGCAGGAAGATGTCCCCCTCCCGGAGCTTATCCAGGTTGGTAAACAGCTTGGCGCTGGGCAGTCCCCGGTGGCCGGAGAGGACGCAGTGGCTGCTCTGGCCGCCTACCGGCAGGCTGGACCACTCCAGGTGGCCAATGGCGATTTGCAGCACCGATTCCTCTGTTCCATGGTAGATCGGCAGGCTGACATTGATCTCCGGAATCTCGATATATCCCATAACACCCAGGCCGGATATATCCAGAAGCTGGGCATACTCCTGCTTCTGCGTCTCGTTCAGAGCAAAGCCAGTGGAGCGATGCAGCAGGGACTGGTTGTACTGCCAGGCGGCGTCCCAGATCTCATCGTACTTTTCCGTATCCATCTGCGCCACATCCTGGGCATAGCTGGTGATGGCACGGGACTGGTGGAAAGAATTCCAGTAGTCGCTGAAGCTTGGGTACAGCAGCAAGGACAGTCCCACAAGCAGAATAACCACAAGCAGCGGGGTGGTTATATCCAGTTTCTTCTTTTTCATGGGGGATTCTCCTTGATGTTGTGTTTTTTATTGGGTGGGACCCGGGGGGAATCCCCCGGTGTCCCACCAGTGAAAAGGGAGTTGGAAATGGGTGCGTAACTATTCCAGTTATGCGGCCATACGCTTTTTGGTTACCAGCAGGATGCCGGCGGCCAATGCCATTACAGAGCCAAGCAGGTAGAAGATGGTGGTGCCCATGCCGCCGGTAGCGGGCAGCAGAGTACCGGTCTTGTTCACCACCTGGAAGCAGTAAGCATTGTCCTTCGCTGTAAGGGGAGTCTCTCCCTGCTTCACAACCCAGTTCGGGCTCTCCAGAGTAGGCGTGCTGGAAATGGTGATGGTGATCGGCTCTGTCAGCAGGTTGTAGCCCTCCGGCGCAATCGCCTCTGTGATGGTGTATGTTCCATCGGACAAGCCCTGGATGGTGAGGTAGCCATCCTTATCCACATAGCCGCTGGTATTAAAGGCAACGTCTACGTTTCTGTCGTTAATATAGGTTACCTTTCTGTACTTCTGGGTAATGGAATCGTAGGCGTTTTTTGTTTCCTCTGTCGGTTCCTGATCGGTATAGGTGCCGTCCTTGAGCATATAGTACTTGCTCGTATTGTCCGGATAGAATGCCTGGCCGTTCAGCAAGGTGATCCGCTTGCCATTGCCGGAGACGGTGAACTTCGCACCGGTCAGAGACTGACCCTTCTCATTCACCTTGGCCAGCCTCAGCGCCGTGCTGTAGGTCTTGGTGACACTCTTGGGCGTTTCACCCACAGGGGCATTACCGCCCGGCTTATCCCCTTCGTAGGTGAAGTTGGGGTTATTGGAATAGGTCAGCTTTGCTTCGTTTACGTTTCCGGTTGCGGTCATGTCTACCTCATCGGTCACAATCGCGGAATACTTGATGGTGATAGGCAATCCCGGGGTATGTTTCTGGAATTCATGGAAGATGACCTTCATCTCATGAGGAGCTCCAGCGCTATAAGCAAATACCTGTGAATACGTGTTATCCCCCTGGAAGCTCATTCTCAGCTTTACATCCCCGACATATACCTCCAGACTGCCTTCAATATATGTCATGCCTCTGGTCAGGGTATCCGTTACCTGGAAGATATACTTGTTGTAGCCCGTGGTATTGGGAACCTGGGAGGTGATCTCAAAGGGAATGATATCGCCGATGTTGGCGCTGTTCGCTGCCAGTTTTATCGTAGCTCCATCCCCATTTTGCGCCAAAATGTGCTTATCCAGCTTGGGCGCATCCACCTTCGGGTTAATTGTAGCGCTTGGCGCCGTCGTTGTCAAGGAGCAAGCTGCGGTAATGGTCTGGCCGCCGTCCGCCGTCGCGGAGCCGGATACCAGATAGTAGCCGGGTGTTGCCAGGGAAATGATTCCCGTCTGGCTCTTTTCGGCAATGGTCACATTGCCGGCGGGGGAGATGGAATTGGTCTGAACATAGGCCAATGCCGCTTTGGCAAAGGCGTTCATCTCGGTGCTGTTGCTGGTCAGCGCTTCCAGAGCGGTCAGCAGCGCCTCTCCGGATTTTCCATCATAGACAAAACCGGCAAAGTCAGACGTTACCTTGTAGGCATAGCTGCTCTTATCCGCACTGTAGCTGACATCAAACAGCTTGTAGGCATAGTACGTATTGCCGCTGATGGTTACATTGGCATTGGTATTTTCAACGGTGATGGAATAGGTTTCCCCCTCTGCAAAGGCGGGAACTCCCAGGGCTGCCACCAGCAGAACCGCCAGCAGCAGGCAGACGCATGATCTCAAATGCTTCATAAAAATGTTCCTTTCTTATTGCGTAATAACATGGCAGGATTGCATTTTCTCTTTAAAAACACACGTCCTCCTTTCTGCGTCTGCACAGCCAGATGGCTGCCAGAAGCACCATTGTAATGCCTCCCAGGGTAAAGCCGAGGGTTCCCGTGCCGCCGGTGGAAGGCAGGGCATAGCCCGCCCGGTTCTCCGCCACAATGACCATATCCTCGGTCATCGTGAAGGTACACTTTCCATCCTTGCTTTCCAGAATTTCCGCTTCGTCCTCATCCAGCTGGGACAGATACACAACCTGGTAGCCGTCGAAATGGAATTCCTCAATGGTCACTACCGCACCATAGGGGATTTCGATGGGAACGGAGACATCTTCATGCCCCAGTTTGATTCTATGCGGATACAATCCCTCACCGATAGCTGGCTGAACATAGCTCACACGGAAGGTAAACTTCTCATCGGGGATGTTTTCCAGATTCTTCACCAGCTTGGTCAGAACCAGATTCTTGTTTTCAAAATGGTTTTTGACCACAACCACCTTATCGTTATCGTCCGTTGTCACGTCATCGGAAACGTCTGGGGAAAGGGTGACGCTGCCATCACTGTCCAAATTCAGGGGAATGCCATCTTCCAGCCTCTGGTAATGCTCCGGAGCCCTTACCTCGAAAAGCACATAGTTCCCGGGGAACAGGCCTGCCAGGTGCAGGTAGCCATCCTCCCCAACGGGAAGCTCCACATCTCCATGCTCTTCGTCCGTGAGGGTGTATACGCCATCATTTCCTTTCTGGAAATAACAGTACGTACCATCTTCCTCGGTCAGCCAGAAGTTGGCGCCGGAGAGGGCCGTACGTCCATCGGGGCCAACTTTGTACACATCCAACCCCACCCGGTTCACTGTATTGAGGAAGCTTACCTGGTTATCCGTCCCCCGGACAATGCTGCCAACCGCCACCGTGGCATCGCCCTGCCCGGCAACTCCGTTGATTGTATGGGAAACGGTGTAGCCCTGGGTATCCAGCTCTTCAATGCGATAATTCAGCCCATAGGGAAGATGCTCAACCCGGATCCACTCACCGGATTTCAGCAGAATATCCGTTCCGCTGCAGGCCACCAGATCGTTCTTCTTTACGCTGCCGTCCTTATTGAAATGGGTGTACACGTAGTCATCCAGCACCGCTGTCTGTCCCTGGAAGAACTGGACATTCAGCTTGAATTCCTTATCCTCGTCCGCCTCGCCTACAGCGGTCTTCTGGATGGTCAGATCCGTGGAATTCTGCTCCACGGTGACTCCCGTAATAGAGGGGAGGGTAAAGCTCATGTAGCAGGTAGAGCCGGAAGCACCCCGCTCGGTATAGAAGAAGGAGAGGGTATGCTTGCCGCTGTCGCCCTTTTCCAAATGCTGCCACAGATCCACGTAATTGCCAACGGAGGAATGCACGCCGCCAATGTCGCACACGAGCTTTCCATCCAGGAACACCCACATGTCATCATCGCCAAAGAAGATGTAGTCCAGCGGGCCGACGTAGTTTTCATCCAGCGTGAACTCAATGTTGTACTGCATGCCAAAGAAGCAGTTGTGCGCCTTGCCGTCATCACTGATTGGGAAACGCGCACTTTGAGCTGTCCAGCTTCCCGTAGGATTATCTTCGCTCGTATAGCCCTGAAAATACTCATTGGTGACTGCAGAACCATTTCCGGCATACTTACCGATATGGGGATCCATATTTGTTACCCCGTCCATAGGCCAGAAGTCATTGGTAAAGATATCTGTATGGGTCTTCAACCCGTTATTGGGGTTTTGGAAATAGTTCAGGTCGCTGGTAGTTTTGCCTGCCACAGTGGTACTGCTCAGGGTATACGTATCTCCCTGACGGTTGAAAGTCAGGTTGCCGGTATAGCTGTGCTTACCGGTGGCCTCGCCATCGTTAAACAGGTTCGGTGCCACGACCCAATCGTTATAGATAAGCTTTCCTTCGGCATCCACGCCCTTTACCAGGCCAAAGCAGCATCCGCCCTCATTGTCTTCGGAGTACCCGTTCAGATAGATCCCGTCAAAGGCATATTTGCCCATGCCGGTGCCGGTGTTTGTGTTGCCGAAAGCCAGGACATTTTTGTAAGAAGTCCAGGTCGTCTCACCGTTGGCGCTTGTGCCGTAATTAGTCTTGGAGTTGATTCCCGCAGTACCGGTACGCCACTTTCCGTCGCCGTTTTGTCCGCTGCTGATGTCGTAATCATAAAACGCGGCAGTGGTGGTGAAGCTGGAGTCCTGGATGTCGTACACCAGGCGCAGTACCGTCCCCTCCTGGACGCACAGGACATTTTCTTTATCCTGCGCAAACTCCGGCCGGTTGGTGAAGTGGATCTCCTGGGCATCGTATACATCCCAGTCATCCTTTTCCAGGCTGTCTGCGTTCTTCCCTTCCTTCAGTACCCAGATTTCCTCCAGGGTGTATCCGTCAGAGTCCGCCAGCTGCTCCACATAAGTGATGCTGGGCGCCTGGGTATAGAAATAATTCTTTGTGGCATACAGTTCCGTCAGGGTAGGCACGGAATTCACTCGATAATAGCCAGCCTTATCTTCCACTTTGCGCAGAGGCATCTGGGCAGTATTCTGGGTGGATTTGTCTCCGTTTTTGGGGGTGCTGCCATCCAGGTTATAAATTACGCTCAGAGTCGCATCCGGATTCAGGGTTGTAGACCGGATGATATTGCCATAGTACTGCACGGTATACTCCGGGTTGGCCGCGGCTCCGGCACGGATCATCAGCGTGCCGCTACGCATCCGGCCGCTGAGGCTGGGGGTCTCTTCCTCCACCGGGAACAAGGCACTGTCTACCGGGGTTTGCTCACCATCCTCTCCCACCTGCCAGGCCGCAACCTCCATGGCCATGGAGATGCTTTCCCCTTCCATGGCCGCCTGGGCTACGTTCAGCGCCGCCTCCTGGGAAAGGGGCTGTGCCTTCACCTGAATGGTGGCGAGCATATCAAAGTCTGTGGTATCCAGAACCGATTCTCCAAGAGCCAGGTATACATCCCGCAGAATCCAGCTGCCGTCCTGGTTATCCTCCCCGGCGGTCAGCAAGTCATACAGTTCCTGGGAAACCGGCACAACCTCCAGCCGGACATCCTCCGGCAGAGGCTCCGGGCTGGCCACCTGCAGGGTCAGCGCCAGGGCGTCATCTTCATATTGGAACTCCCGGAGCTCCGTATTCTCCGGCTTTTGGCAGCTATCCGTATGGGTATGCTCCTGCTTCTGACAAATCAGCTCCCAGGTACCGTAGCAGAGATCGCCGTGGGTATGGCCGGAGGTCTCTTCCAGTGTACAGATCTGTTCTCCGTCCCCGTCAAAGCAGCCTCCCCCATGGGTGTGGCCGGAGGTTTCCTCCAGGGTGCAGGTCAGTTCCTCGGGATTCAGAGTCTCTTCGGTGGTCTGCCGGCAGGCATCGGCATGCTGGTGGGCAATCAGCTCCCATTGGCCGCAGACCCAATTTCCATTCCTATCAAAGCAGCTG
Organism: uncultured Oscillospiraceae bacterium; assembly: GCA_964501115.1. GTDB lineage: Bacteria > Bacillota > Clostridia > Oscillospirales > Oscillospiraceae > Faecousia. The sequence continues at coordinate 8,504 of CAZCRO010000031.1, read as the reverse complement.
TCCACATGGGTATGGGGCACGTACTCTGTCTTCCCGCACACAGGGACAAGCTCCTGCTCCCCTTCTTCCAGGCCGCAGACATACTTTGCTTCCATCTGGTAGCATTCGTCTGTGTGGCTGTGTCCAGGAGTCTCTTTCAGGCTGCATACCAGTTCCGCATCCGAACCGTAGCACGCATCCGTGTGGGCATGGCCCGGTGTCTCCTCCTGGCCGCAAATCTGCCTGGACTCTCCATAGCAGCCATCCCCATGGGTATGGGCAGGGGCTTCCACCATGCCGCAGATATAGACTGTGGAGGATGTATAGCAGCCGGTACCATGGCTATGGCTGGGGGCTTCTTCCATACCGCAGACAAGATTACCGCCTTCATCCAGACAGCCTTCCCCGTGGCTGTGGCCGGGAGTCTCCTCCATACCGCAGCTGAGCACCTGGGTCGTCTGCTCGCAGGCAGAAGTATGGCTGTGACCCGAAGTTTCCTCCATCCCGCAGATCACCTCCGGAGCAAAGCAGCCTTCCCCATGCTTGTGGAGGGGATGCTCTTCCTGATCGCAGATCAGCGGCTTTTTCCAGCAACCTTCTCCGTGCTTGTGGCCGGGGACTTCTTCCTGCTTGCACAGCAGCTCTCCCCGCTCTTCCACGCTGCAACCCGGGGTGTGGCTGTGGGTCACGGAATCCATGCAGCCAGCCTCATGCACATGTGCCTCCACCTCCGGCAGGGAGCACCACAGCGTCCCCTCCGGGGTATAGCAGGTATCCTCGTGGGTATGCAAAATTACATCCCGGTATCCGCAGACATACGTTCCCCGGGCATCCAGACAAGCCTGGCTATGTACATGCGCCTGCACCGGGCAAACATCGGTTGTGACGCTGCGGCTGGTAAGCTGCTGGTAGCAGCTCAGTGAATGCACATGCTCTTCCAGTTCACAACTCTGCCGTTCCATAGTAACGGCGGGAAGCACCAGGGCATACACCGTGATGAAAACCACCACTGCCGCCATAGATGTTACCACCCTTTGCCAACGGCTCCGGTGACGGTTCCTGGCAAAAATGGATGCGCTTTCCGATAAAATGTGTCTTGTCATAGACAGTTCCTCCTTTGGGAGCAAATACCTTGGATGCCGTTTTTTGCAAAAATCGACCGCCGGACGTCTTGCGTCCGGTACGGCCGATTCTCTCTGCAAAACACGTGTGTCTGGCAAGCCTTTTGCTTGGCACACGGTCGAGAAAAGCAGGGAGCAAATCGGATTTATGGTGTGATTTGAGATTTTAATTCATATTTGTCGCACAGCTTTTGTGTTCGTATTATACAACAATCGTTTGTTAAACACAACTGTTTTTACTCGAATTGTAAAAAATCAACTCCAATTGTATCTTTCACTGGACAGCGGCGTGTCCCGTGTGGTATAATTTCTAAAACGATTCCGGGAGGCAGATACGATGGGCATTGCCATTGTAGATTCACAGGACTTGTGGCAGCAGGATTTGCGCGCCCGGCTGTCCGGGCGCTGGGGTTGCGACCCCGGGGAGCTTTTCCTCTTTCACCGGGGAGAAGACTTTCTGGCCGGGTGCGCAAACGCAGATATGCAGCTGGTATTCTGGGCGCTGGAAGAAACGGATCCGCAGGCGCTGGAACAGCTGGGGCAATTCCGGCTGCGCAATCCCCGGGCACTGCTGGTTCTTCTCTGCCCCAGCCCGGTACACGCGGCGGAAGCCTTCCGCCTCCACGCCCTGCACTATCTCCAGCCGCCCCTACCCCTGGAGGAGCTGGACTGGGTGATGGAGGAATTCCGCTGCCGGATGCCCCAGGGACGCGTGATGGAGCTGAAACTCCCCGGCGGGAAGCAGATTCTCCCGGTTAAAAATATGGTATACGCGGAACACTTCAATCACCAGATCCATATCTATACCACTTCCGGCCAGGAGCTGGTTACCCGCCAGTCCTTCGGCGCTTTCACCGCCCCTTTCCGGGGAGACCCCCGGTTTTATCAGTGCAACCGGGGTGTCATTCTGAATCTGCGTCATGCCAAAGAATTCAACGGCACCGCCTTCCTGACAGACCAGGGAAAACTCCTGACCGTCAGCCGGGAAAAACGGAAGGATGCCCGGCAAAAATTCCAGGACTTCCGCCAAAAAACATAAAAACCCCACGCTTCTTCCCTGCATATGCCCCCTGCCATGTAAGCAGGGGGCATATATTTGGTCAAAAACGTGGGGGAAAACGGTTCTTTTGGGACGGTATGCCGCTCTTATTCCATGCCCTGGGGGATGGTGGATGCCTCGGCAATGTTGATGGCGTGGCCGCTGATACGGTTCAGGCTGTTCAGGATCTCGCCAAACTGGATACCCGCCTCTACGCTGCATTCACCGCTGCGCAGGCGCTCCATGTGGTTAGTCTGGGATTGGTTGGTCTGCTTGCGGATCTGCCGCTGGAGCTTGGTCAGCCGCTTCAGTTCATCCAGGTGGATATTCTGGGTATAAAAGGCAGATACGGAGCGGGCGAAGAGGGCAATCGCATTGTCATAAATCTGCCGCAATTCTTCCATCGCCCTGGGGCTGTAGGTAACGTTTTTCTCCTGCTGCCGCTCGGTAAGCTCCTGAAGAAGCTCCGCATAGTCACCGATACGTTCCAGGTCGCTCAAGGTGTGGAACACCCGGTTGACATACAGGGAGTCCCAGGCGGAAAGCTCCTGCACATTCAGCTTCACCAGAAAGTCGCTGATGGCATCGGTCAGGTAGTCGATCACCGCCTCGTTTTCCTCAATGGTCTTGGCGGGAGCAACCTTACCGGACAGCAGTGCCTGCATGGACAGATCGATATTGGTACGCACCAGGGCGGACATCCGCTCCACCTCACTGCGGATTTGCAGCATGGTAACACTGGGGGAACCGACCAGATTCACATCGATGAATTCCAGCCGGGCCGCATCCTCGTGGTTCTGCCTGGGCACCAGCAGGTAGGTCAGCTTAACCACCTGATTGGTCAGGGGCAGCAGCACCAAAGCGGATACAACCTTAAAGATGATATGGATCACGGACACCTGGAACATGGGATCCGGAATCATGGCCTCCACCCACTGGGTATAGGGCAGCGCCAGGGTGACGACTGTCATAATCACGGCACCCACCAGGTTATTGATTAAATACACCATGGCCGCCCGCTTGGCATTGTTCCGGGCATTCATGGAAGCGAGAATGGTGGGCATGGCAGATCCGATGTTCACACCGCACACCAGGAAGGAGGCAAAATACAGCGGCATCAGTCCCTGCATCGCCAGAGCCTGCAAAATACCCACAGCGGCAGAGGAGCTCTGAATCACGGCGCACAGCAGCGCACCCACCAGAAGCCCCAGCAGCGGACTTTTGGCATTCATAATAAAATCCTGGAACCAGAGCACATCCTTCAGCGGCTTCATGGCTCCGCTCATGGTATGCAGCCCCTGGAACAGCAGGCCAAATCCCAGGATGATCTGGCCGATGTGCTTCGTCTGCTTTTTCTTGGAGTACAGCATCAAAAAGGCCCCAAGGAACAGGCAGAAAGGGGCAATATCGGAAACATCCAGGGCAATCAGGATGCTGGTAATGGTCGTACCGATGTTGGCACCGAAGATCACGCCGGTGGCCTGCGCCAAATCCATAATACCGGCATTGATAAAGCCCATCACCATCACCGTAGTGGCAGAAGAGGACTGGATGACCACGGTGACGAACATACCCAGCAGGAAGCCCAGAATCCGGTTGCGGGTGAGCTTCTCCAGCAGATCCTTCATCTTGGAACCGGCGGCCAATTCCAGGCCGTCGCCCATGTATTTCATACCAAACAGAAACGCACCCAGGCCGCCCAGCAGAGAAATAATATTTGTAATACTCACGGGTACTCCTCCCTATTTTCTATGTGCTGTGTAAAATAGATGCAGTACAAGTATACCAAGCTACCCACCCTATTGCAAACATTATTTTCCGGGAGGCAAGGATTTATGCAAAGCACCGTTCCCTGTGGGCTGCCACCCCTTACTCGAGCCGGCCAGCCCTGTAAAAAGTGATTTTCCGGTCAAAAACCCACCCTGCTGCACGGCAGAGTGGGTTCTTAGGCTGTCAAAAAAACTGCGGGCTTTTTCAGCGGAAGCGCACGGCCAGCCATTTGTCCTGCTCCATGCGGGTTGCCATGGCATCCATACGGCGGACGGTATCCCGGAAGATCAGCTCCCAGTCCTCCGCCTTTCTTCTGCCCTGCTGACGGGTGATGAGGTAAGGACACTGCTCCAGCTTCCGCTTGCCAAAGGCCTGGGCGAAGGGATGCAGCACACCCAGCTCCAGGGCATAGGGTGCCATGCGGAAGAAGTATTCCGGATCTGCCGCCAGCCTGCGCTGTGCCTCCTCCGGGGTCATGGTTTTCAGATAATGGCGCAGTCCCCGCAGCTGGGCGGTTTCCAGACGGTTCAGCTCCGTGCGCCGTCCTCCTGCCGCTGCCGGGAAGCCCAGCAGAATCTGAATTGCGCAGGTAGCCAGGGGAATCCACACCTGCCCGGCAATCAGGCCGATCACCGTCCACAGGAAGGTGCTGGCCAGCGCCAGATACATGCCGGTTTTCCGCCGCAGGCTTACACAGTAGGCAAGCTTATGCAGCTGCCAGCCGGTAATCAATCCCAGAGCGCCAAACAGCAGGCTCAGCAGCACCTGCAGCGCCCCGATCTGGGTCATGTTCATGGCCATGCAAACGCCGAGGATGGCCTGGGCGGCGCAGAGGATATACCGGTAGATATTCCGGGTCTTTTCCCGGGATTTGCAGATGGCACTTTCTCCGGGGAGGTTCGCGGCGGTGCGCCGCAGGTTCTTGGCATACAAGGCGCCGGTGGCATCCACCACCCGCCGGTTGCCAAAGAGCGTCTGGAATGTGCGCACCTCGAAAAGGTTCCGTTCGTTGCCCATGTCCATGCGCTTGTGGAGCAGAATCCGTCTGCCATCCACCTGGATCAGCACATAGCCCAGCTGTGCCCAGCACAGCACCATAGTGCTCAGTTCCGGAGAGGACAGCGTCAGCCGGCAGGGCAGTTCCCCCGCCGTCACCCCGGCAGGGGGTACGGTACTCTCCTCCCGCCGCTTGGGGAAGGTGCGCAAAAACAGCAGCCAGTAAACCAGCGCCACGCCCGCCAGGATGCCCATTGGCACCAGCTCCGGGTTGCCGGTACGCAAGTATGTACTCACGCCGGGGAACATGGCGGTGTCCGTTGTCATGGACATGGTGACGGATTCATGGTCGTTAAATCCGGTTTTGGTGGAGCCGGTGATCATAGAGCCATTGATCAGCAGATTCAGCTCCGATGCCAGGCCGTTCTGCCGGTACGTACTGTAAAAATCCGGTGTAACGGTCACATCCCCGGGCAGGGTGATGGTATAGTTCATGCTGCTGATGGGGTAGGCAAAGCCGCTCAAAATGGGCATTTCCAGATACAGGTGCTTTCTGTCCTCGGTGACGGTGACGATTTTCGGCAGCGTATAGGACAGCTGCACCACATAATCTCCGGGCTGATTGTTGGTGATCTTGCTCAGGCTCACACGGTAGAGATTGCCGGAGCGGGTGATGGTGGGCGATCCGGCATTTATGGTAATATTGGTGGCCGTTCCGGGGAGCGGAAAGGTCAGTTCCGTGTCCACGGTTTCTAAATGGAGGGTCAGCTGCATGGTGACCAGGCAATCGCCATCGATATTCACGGTAGCCGTGTAATCCATCCTGGTGGCCGCACTGGCCGCCGAAGCCGGTACACAGAAAAACGCGGCCACAATCAGGCCAACCAGCACCAGCACGGTAAGGCGTCGCTTCAATGGAGTTCCTCCTATCCTCTCGTTAGCTTTTTTCGGGCTTTCGCCCATAGTTACGGGTTATTTTATCATGTATACCATAAAAAAGCAAGGAGAAATGGGGATTTTCCCTAGAGAGGTGGGAGAAAATTAAGGATTCCCCCCTTCCCGGGACAGGAGGGGGGGAAAGCGTTTCTTTTTGGGGAGTAATCCACACCGGATCAGAGCAGGCGGAAACCTGCCTCGTCCAGCTCCAGAGTGGAGCCGAAGTACTGCTCCATTGCATCCTCCAGATAGATGGCATCCGCCACGGCGGCAGTTTCGTAGCAGCTGTGCATCGCCAGCTGGGGCAGGCCGATGTCCACCGTAGGCACGGACACCTGGCCGATGGAAATGCAGCCCAGGGTGCTGCCGCCGGGAATGTCCGGCCGGTTATAGTAATTCTGGGTGGGCACACCCGCCTTGGCGCAGACCGTGCGCATGACGGCGGCGCTCAGACCATCGGTGCAGTAACGCAGGTTGGCATTGAACTTGATGACGATGCCCTTACCCATTACAGGGGCGTTGCCGCCATCGGACAGCTCCGGATGGTTGGGATGCTGGGCATGGGCGTTGTCCGCACTGACCAGGAAAGACTGCGCCAGCAGCTCCCGCACATCCCTTCCCAGGGCGGCGGCGATCCGGGCAACGGTATCCGCAATCAGGGTAGAGCCGGCACCCTGGGCAGAGCAGGAGCCAACCTCCTCGCTGTCCAGCGCACAGAACAGGGGAATAGATCCGCTCTTCCCCGCTTTCAGGAAGCCCTGGAAGCAGCCCCAGACGCATTCCAGATCATCCAGCGCGGCAGCGGACAGATACGCATCGTCCAGCCCCCACACACTGGCCTTCTGGCGAATGTAGAGAAACAGGTCATGGCTCAGGATCCTGCCACCGGCGGCCTGCTCCAGCAGCTGCTGGAATTTCCCCTTGCTCTCCGGGCCTGCCAGCAGGGGCAGCACATCGGACACGGGGTTCCACTTATAGCCATCATTCACCTGGCGGTTCATATGGATGGCCACATTGGGAATGAGCAGCAGATCCTTGTCAATATCCACCAGCTTCACCTGGGCTCCCTCCGGGGTCTCCACCAGCACCCGTCCGGCAAGGGACAAGGGGCGATCCAGCCAGGGCGCCAGAATCTGGCCGCCGTAGCGCTCCACTGCCAGCCGGGGATACGCCCCCTCCAGCTCACCATTCTCCTTCAGCTTGAAGGTGGGGCGGTCGGTATGGGCGGCGCTGATCAAAAAGCCCGCCGCCTTCTGCTCGGGAATCCGGAAGGCCAGCACGGCGCTGCCTCCTCGGCAGACATAATATTTCCCACCGGGCACCAGCGTCCAGGCGCTTCCCTCGGACAGTCTGCTATATCCCTGCTGCTCCAGAATCTCCTCCAGGTAGCTGCGGGCATGGTACAGGCTGTGGGAGGCATCCAGAAAATCGCACAGGGCGCGAATACGTTGATTCATAGCGTATATTCCTTTCTCTTTGGTTTTTCTTATTTTACAATGAATTGTGCTCTGCGTCAATGAAAGGTTTTGCGTCGAGTTCCTGTCAACATTTGTCGAAAAAGTTCAGATTTTCAGGGTTTCACTCCCCATCCGTCGATAACGGACGAACGATTGTTTTCTAAATCCTATTGCAAATCCGGATTCTTTATGTTAAATTAATGATGTCGCACACGGCGGATTCCGCCGCATATGGGGATAAACTGAGTTGACAGGAGAGGAATGTATGGAACAGCAAACCACCGTATTGATTGCGGATAGCTCTGAAGAGTTCACCGCCGGGCTGGTTGCAGCCCTCCAACGCGGAAACGGCTTTACAGTTGTCGGAACCGCCAGTGATGGAGAACAGGCCATTCGCCTGATTACAGATAGAAAGCCCGATATTTTGGTACTGGATCTTATGCTCAGCAAGCTGGACGGGCTCAGCGTTTTAAAAGCCGTTTCCACCATGGAGCACAAGCCGACCACCCTGGCCACTTCCGGCTTCATCACCGATTACGTAGCCGCTGCCGCCGTGAGTTTGGGTGCCAGATACCTGATGCTGAAACCCTGTGACATGGCCGCCCTGGTGGATCGGGTGGAGGAACTCCGGGGAGGGGAGAACCTCCGGAATTCCTCCTCCCGCCGGCCGGACAAGAACAGCATTGAAAGTATGGTCACCAACATCATCCACGAAATCGGCGTACCCGCTCATATCAAAGGCTACCAGTACCTGCGGGAGGCCATTATCCTTGCCGTAGAGGACATGGACGTGATCAACGCCATCACAAAAGTCCTCTACCCCCAGGTAGCCAAAACCTTCCAAACCACCCCCAGCCGGGTAGAGCGGGCAATCCGGCACGCCATCGAAGTCGCCTGGGACAGAGGGGACTTGGACACCCTCCAGCGGTTCTTCGGCTACACGGTGAGCAATACCAAGGGAAAGCCCACCAATTCGGAATTTATCGCCCTGATTGCGGATAAATTGCAGCTCCAGCTGAAAAGTGCGGAAGTGACCAATTTCTGATTGGGGCGCTAGGGGTTTTGGGGATTTTGCTATCCGCAGTCAGACCTATGAACGCTATGAAACTATATGTGAAAAACCGACTTTCAAACCGATAAATTTTTCTTGCTAAGCCAATAAACACTCCTAATCTATTGGGTCAATCAGGCCAATGAAGATTAGGA
>CAZCRO010000030.1:0-24019 GCA_964501115.1 uncultured Oscillospiraceae bacterium | reverse complement strand
TGACTCCCGAGCAGGCTCAGTACTACTTCCTGTCCGGCTTCACCGCAAAGCTGGCTGGCACCGAGCGTGGCATCACCGAGCCCACTCCCACCTTCTCCGCTTGCTTCGGCCAGGCTTTCCTGGAGCTGCATCCCACCAAGTACGGTGAGGAGCTGGTCAAGAAGATGGAGGCCAACGGCGCCAAGGCTTACCTGGTCAACACCGGCTGGAACGGCACCGGCAAGCGTATCACCATTAAGGATACCCGTGGCATCATCGACGCCATCCTGGACGGATCCATCAACACCGCTCCCACCAAGACCATCCCCGTATTCAACTTCGAGGTTCCCACCGAACTGCCCGGCGTGAACCCCGCCATCCTGGATCCCAGAGACACCTACACCAACGTAGCCGACTGGGAAACCAAGGCTGCCGACCTGGCTGGCCGCTTCGTGAAGAACTTCGTCAAGTACGAGGGCAACGAAGCCGGTAAGGCTCTGGTTGCTGCCGGCCCCAAGGCTGAGTAATTTCTAATATTTCGTATTCCCGATACCGGCAAGGGTTGGCTCACCCTTGCCGGTATCAAGAAGAAACCGGTAAGTGGGCGAATTCTGTGAGGATGAGCGCGAATTCCCCCGCCTGGAACCCCATCGTCCTTAGAGAGTTCCCCCATTTGCCGGATATATCCTATTTAACGGAGGTTATAACCAATGGCACAAAAAGTCCAATTTACGGAAACCGTCCTTCGTGATGCAAACCAGTCCCTGATGGCTACCCGTCTGCCCTACAGCGATGCCGAAGGCATCCTGTCCACCATGGATCAGGCAGGCTATTACTCTGTCGAGTGCTGGGGCGGCGCTACCTTCGATAGCTGCCTGCGCTACCTGAACGAAGATCCCTGGGAGCGGCTGCGTTCCTACCGCAAGCTGATGCCCAACACCAAGCTCCAGATGCTGCTGCGTGGCCAGAACCTGCTGGGCTACAAGCACTACCACGACGATGTTGTGGAAAAGTTCGTGGAGCTGTCCATTAAGAACGGCATTGATGTGCTGCGTATCTTCGACGCACTGAATGATTTCCGCAACATCCGTACCGCTCTGGAAGCAACCAAGAAGCATGCCACTGCCAACACCGTGGCCTCCGGCTGCATCTCCTACACCCAGTCCCCTGTACACACCGTTTCCAAGTATGTGGACATGTGCAAGGAGCTGAAGGAGATGGGCTTTGATACCATCTGCCTGAAGGACATGGCCGGCACCATGAGCCCCAACGAAGCCGAAAGCCTGATTAAGGGCATTAAGGACGCCGTGGGCGACATCCCCCTGATTCTGCACACCCACTGCACCACCGGCATGGCCTACATGACCATCTTCCGCGCCATCGAATCCGGTGTGGACATCATCGATACCGCTACTTCCTGCTTCTCCAACGGCACCTCTCAGCCCGCTACGGAAACTCTGTACTACGCCCTGGAGCAGTACGGCATCGAGACCGGCCTGAACGAAAAGGCCATCAATGAAGTGAACGACTTCTTTAAGCCCGTAAAGCAGAAGTATATCGACAACGGCACCCTGAACCCCAAGAGCATGGGCACCGACGCACAGGCTCTGGTTTACAAGGTTCCCGGCGGTATGCTTTCCAACATGATTGCCAACCTGACCGATATGCACGCCATGGATAAGTTTGACGAGGCTCTGAAGGAAATCCCCAATGTCCGCAAGGATATGGGCTATCCTCCCCTGGTCACGCCCCTGTCCCAGATGGTCGGCAACCAGGCCGTTACCAACGTGCTGGTCGGCACCCGCTACAAGAACATCTCCAAGGAAGTAAAGGCTTATTTCAAGGGTGAGTACGGCATTGCCCCCGCCCCTGTAGACAGCGAACTGGAGAAGCGCATCCTGGCAGAAGCCGGTATGGAAGCACCTCTGGACTGCCGCGTGGAAGACAGCAAGCGCACCGGCGAGGAATTCGCTGCCGCAAAGGCTGCCCTCGGCGATCTGGCTGAGAGCGAAGAGGATGTCATGAGCTACATCTGCTTCCCCACCCAGGCTGAAAAGTTCCTGGAGAGCCGGAAGGAAAAGCGGGAAAACAAGGTAACCTATACCATCGTTGAAGCATAAGGAGGAAACCTAAGCTATGATGCTCGCTTCTGATATTTCCATTGGCCAGGCCGCGGTTTATACCCTGCTGGGCTATGTCGTTGTGTTCTTTGGTCTGATCCTTCTGATGGCCGTTGTGGTTGCCATGGGCAAGTACTTCGCCAGCAAGGACAGCAAGCTGGCCGCCACTGCCGCTGCCGCCGCCCAGGCTGCCGCTCCCGTGGCTCCCGCCGCATCCACTGCCGTTGCTCCCGGCTCTGCCGGTGAGATGAAGATCTACGATGTGGATCCGAAAACCGCTGCCATGCTTATGGCCATTGTTGCCGACAAAACCGGCAAGCCCCTGAACCAGCTGCGCTTTAAATCCATCAAGGAGGTCAAATAATTATGGTTTATAAAATTACTCTGAACAATCGCACCTACGAAGTTGAGGTTGAAAACGGCGAAGCCATGCTGCTGAGCGAATACGAAGCCGTTGCTCCCGTTGCCGCTCCTGCTGCCCCCGTGGCCGCTGCTCCTGCCACTACCGCCGCTCCCGCTCCTGCTGCCGCCCCCGCCGTTACCGGCGCCGGTGAGGCTGTAAACGCCCCCATGCCCGGCACCATCCTGAAGGTGAATGTTACCAATGGCCAGGCTGTGAAGGCCGGCGATGTGCTGTGCATTCTGGAAGCCATGAAGATGGAAAACGAGATCATGGCTCCCAAGGACGGCACCGTTACCCAGGTTCTTGCTACCAAGGGTGCTACTGTTGACACCGGCGCTCCTCTGGTTGTGATCGGTTAAGGAGGGTTCCCCATGAATGTTGGTGCGATCCTTCTGAAGCTGTGGAATAATTCCGGCTTTGCCGCCATTATCTCCGGCTTCGTATCCAATAACGGCTGGCAGAACCTGGTGATGCTGGCCATCGCCTGTGTACTGCTGTACCTGGCCATCGTGAAAAAGTTCGAGCCCCTGCTGCTGGTAGGCATTGCTTTCGGCTGCCTGCTGACCAACCTGCCCAACGCCGGCCTGTACCACCAGGAACTGTGGGATGCCTTTATGGAACCCGGCAATCCTCTGTACCATAGCTACGGCGCCATCATGCGGGAAGGTGGCCTGCTGGACATCTTTTACATTGGTGTTAAGACCAGCCTGTACCCCTGCCTGATTTTCATGGGTGTTGGTGCCATGACCGACTTTGGCCCCCTGCTGTCCAACCCCAAGAGCCTGCTGCTGGGTGCTGCCGCACAGCTGGGCGTATTCGTTGCCTTCTTTGGCGCTGTGTGCATGGGCTTCACCGGTGCGGAAGCTGCCTCCATCGGCATCATCGGTGGTGCGGATGGCCCCACCGCCATCTTCCTGACCACCCGCCTGGCTCCCCACCTGCTGGGTGCCATCGCCGTGGCTGCTTACTCCTACATGGCACTGATTCCCCTGATTCAGCCCCCCATCATGAAGTTCCTGACCACCCCGGAAACCAGAAAGATCAAGATGGTACAGACCCGGAACGTTTCCAAGACCGAGAAGATCATCTTCCCCATCCTGGTTACCATGTTCGTTGCTCTGCTGCTGCCTGATACCGCTTCCCTGATCGGCTGCCTGATGCTGGGCAACCTGTTCAAGGAAACCGGCTGCACCGATCGTCTGTCCGACACTGTGCAGAACGCTCTGATGAACATCGTCACCATCCTGCTGTCCACCGCCGTTGGCTCCACCATGGTCGGCTCCACCTTCCTCACTGCCAACACTCTGAAGATCGTGGTTCTGGGTGTCATCGCCTTCGGCATCTCCACCGCCGGTGGTCTGCTGGCCGGCAATGTGATGTGCTGGGCTACCAAGGGTAAGGTCAACCCCCTGATTGGTTCCGCCGGCGTGTCCGCCGTGCCTATGGCTGCCCGTGTTTCCAACAAGGAAGGCCAGAAGGCCAACCCCTCCAACTTCCTGCTGATGCACGCCATGGGTCCCAATGTGGCCGGTGTCATTGGCTCCGCCATTGCCGCAGGTTTCCTGCTGAGCGTCTTCGGCGGCTAAGCATATATTCCCGCCCGTCCCTGAAAGCAATGCTTCCGGGGACGGGTTTTATTTCGTCAAGAAACTCCGCCCCGTATTCGTTTTCAAATCCGCATATCTCCGGAACAGATACCACTTTCCAATTCCCCGGAAGGAAAAATAAGTATTTTTGCTTTCTTTCAAGAAAAGTGTTGATTTTTTTGTTGTTTTATTTTATGATATGGGAGTCAAGGAGGCGATACATATGTCCGAAGAATCTTTGGTCTCTCCGCTGCTGGATGGTTTTGTGCTAGGCACAGCCATGAGCACACGGCCTGGTGTCAGTTGCTACCCGGCGATGAAGGAGAATTCTTCTCAGAAATATATCGTAAAAATTCTATCCGTCCCCGCGTCTCAGGTTCAGCTGGATGCGCTTCTGGTGACGGGTGCTTATAGTGACCCTGCTGCCGCTCTGGACTATTTCCGTCAGCAGGCAGACGATACCGCCGCAGAGGCGGAATTTTTGCAGGGGCTGGCCAAGCTGGAGGGCTTTATCAGCTACGAAGGCTGGCAGGTGACCGCCATGAAGAAAGATCGGCTGGGTTACCAGGTTTATCTGGTAAGCAAATACGGCCGCACTCTGGAAAAGGCCATCCGCCGCAACAGCATCACCCAGCAGCAGGCCGTTTCCATGGCGCTGGATATGTGCGCAGCCCTCAGCCTGTGCCGCCGGGCAGGCTACCTCTACATTGATTTGAAGCCCTCCAATATTATGGTAGATGGCGAACACTTTAAAATCGCCGACCTGGGCTTTGTATCCACCAGGTATCTGAACTACGCTTCCATGCCGGAACGCTATATCAGCGAATACACCGCGCCGGAAGTGAAAGATCCCATGGCCTGCCTGAACACCACTCTGGACACCTATGCCCTGGGCATGATTCTGTACCGGCTGTTCAACAACGGCAAGCTTCCTCTGTTGCCGGAAGATCCCACCAAGCCGCTGGACAAACCCGTTGCAGCAGATGAAGCAATGACCCAGATCATCCTGAAAGCCTGTGCCCCCAAGCCGGAGGATCGCTGGCAGGATCCCACCGAGATGGGACAGGCTCTGGTGCAGTATATGCAAACCGGCACCATTGCCGATACCCTGCTTGTAACCAATCAGCCGGAAGAAACTCCGGTGAGTGCCCCGGAGGAAGCGTCCCAGGCGGAAACCCAGGAAAAAACTCAGGAAGAGCCCGTACTGCCGGAAAGCACGGAAGCCCCTGTGCCTGAGGAAGCGCCTCAGCCCGCTCCCCATGAAGAGACACCTTCCGCCGGCCAGATGGACAGTTCTACCATCCGGGTCGTCCTGCCGGAGACCGTTGCCCCCGCAGCTGCCACCGCCCAAACGCTCAGCCAGTCCACTCAGCGCTTTGACCCCGGCGCAGTAGCCGTGGCTGCTCCCCCGGTGCCGGATGCCGCAGAGGCGGGAGAAGATGTGATTTTCCCCGTGGTGGATACCAAGCAGGAAAGCGTTTTTGACCTGGACAGCGAGCTGGATGCCGTGAAGGATATGCTCAAGCCTCAGGCCAAATATCCCACCTCCAGCCCCCGGCCGGTACGCAAACCGGTAATGGAAAATGTAACTCCCGTGGTTGTGGATGACCGTCCCCACGGCAAGGGATTGCTCGTAACTCTGATTCTGTTGATGGTAGTCGGCATTGTCGGCTTCTTCTCCTACTGGTTCTACAACAATTTCTATCTGCAAACCATAGACGGTATTTCCGTAACCGGTACCCACGACCAGATGACCGTAACCGTTTCTTCCCAGCTTTCCGACAGCTTGCTGACGGTATACTGCACGGATGTGTACGGCAACAGCCAGAGCGCTCCGCTGAGCAACGGTCAGGCCACCTTTACCGGCCTGGTCCCCAACTCCCTGTACAATGTTATGGTCGGCGTGGAAGGACTGCACAAGCTCACCGGCCAGATCTCTGACGTTTTCACCACCGAGGGCCAGACGGAAATCGTGGAATTCTCCGCCATCTCTGGACAGGACGAAGGCTATGTTCTTCTGAACCTGACCGTAAACGGCCATGAACCGGAGGAATGGGTGGTATCGGCCACCTGCGAAGGAGAAGACAATGTAATCCAGAGCTTTACCGGGCATTCCGTCACCGTAAAGGGACTGACCGTTGGCAAGGAATACAACTTCCGCCTGTCCGCTTCTGATGGTTCCAACCTGGGCGGCCAGACCAGCGTGAAATTCCAGGTGGTCAGTCTGATCACCGCCAGCAATCTGGAAGTCATCTCCCGGCTGGGCGGCGAGCTGACTGTGGGATGGAGCGGCCCGGAAAACATCAGTGTGGGCAGCTGGAGCGTCCGCTGCTACAGCGATGACTACGATGAAACCCAGACCGTCACCGGTACCATTGCCACTTTCTCCGGCACCCTGGCCACCAAAGCCTACACGGTCGAAGTGACTCCCGCGGGTATGACAGAGCCTACCCGGCTGACGATCTCTGCTAACCCCATCACCATCGGCTCTATCAAGGTATCCGAATCCTCCGGTGCTCTGGATGTGAGCTGGACTTTCGATGGCAAGGCTCCGGAAGACGGCTGGCTGCTGATGTATACCATGAACGATTCTGATTCTTCCAGCGTAATCAAATGCACAGATACCAAGTGTACCATCGAGCCGATGCTCCCCGACACGGTTTACCACCTGACTCTGCAGGTATCAGACGATACTTCCATCTTCAACAATACCCAGAGCTACACCACTTCTCCCGCAGCCACCTTCTCTACCCAGGGCTTGTCTGCCGACAAGATCAAGACCCGGCTGCTGAAAACCCCCAGCGCCTCCGGGTGGCTTGTGGATGACCTGACGGAAAAAGATTATACCAGTGTGTTCCAGTCCGGAGACAAGATCTCCATGGCTCTGGAAGCCACGGTTAAGTTCTACGTAGACCACGAAGACATTCAGGTGATGTTCGTCTTCTTCGACAGCCAGGGCAACCCCATTCCCACCCTGGTATCCCAGGAGACCATCGATTGGTACGATCTGTTCTATGACGGCAAGTACCAGCTGGGTGAACTGGATCTTCCCAAAGCTCCCACAGAATCCGGGGACTATTCCGTAACCGTTTACTTCAACGGTTCTCCCATCGGAACCAACTCCTTCGTGATTTCCTGACAACCACTGCGGACGCAAAAAGTCAGCTGAAAAAGCTTGACTTTTGCGTCCGCCTTTGCTATAGTTATGGTGAGTATGAGAGTAGAGTGTAGCATGAGTCACTCTGCTCTTTTTTCGTTTTCACGGCAAGCCCTCCAGGGCAGTTCCCGAACACCGAACAAACTACAGCGGAGTGAACAATAAGGAGGAACTGTTTTGGCCAGACAAGAATTTGATTTACGAACCCTGCTGGACATTCCCCTGTGGGAGCATGTCCAGGATCAGCTTGCCAAGCTCACCGGCACAGCGATCATCACCATTGATTTCAAAGGCACCCCTATCACCAAGCACTCCTGCCGGACGGAATTTTGCAGCATCATCCGGGAAAACCCAGTCACCCGCAAGCGCTGCTACCGTTGCGATGCCCTTGCCGGTCTGGAAGCGGTACGTCTGGAGCGTCCCTATATTTACCTGTGCCACTGCGGCATCATCGATGTGGCTGTACCCGTCATGGTGGGCGACCGATACCTGGGTGCGGTCATGTTCGGCCAGGTGCGGCTTCCCAATAATGACACCCAGTCCAAAGTTGTCCGCCTGGTAAATGAAATCAGCTCCTTCCAGGCAGAGAGTGAGACCGCAAGAGCGGATCTGCTGGAAAAATACAATCTGCTCCCGGAAATGGAATACGACCGCATTGTGGAAACCGCGGATCTGCTCAACGCCATCGTCAACTATATTGTGGACAGAGCCGTAAAAAGCCAGAACCAGGCCAGAACCTATGCCTGGATGCTCCAACGCAGCAACGCCTCCCAGGATCGGGATGGCTCTATCCAGGAGGTTGCCCCGCCGGAGCTGCCGGATGAGCCCCGTCCTGCCCCGCTGCCCGTATCCCAAAGCAGTGCCCTCTACCCCGCTCTGACCTACATCGCCAACCATCCCATGCAGACCATGAGCATGAACGAGATGGCCGACCTCTGCCACCTGAGCCCCAGCTATTTCTCCCGTCTGTTCAGCCGGGAAGTGGGAGAGAGCTTTACCAGCTACGTAAACCGTACAAAAATTGACATTGCCAAAAATATGCTGCGCCACACCAACAAAAGCATCTCCCAAATTGCGGCAGATCTGGGCTACCTGAATACCAGCCACTTCATAAACCTCTTCAAACGTTTCGAGGGCATTACCCCGCTGATTTACAGGCAATATAAGTACCGGTAATCCCCTCTTTTCCGAAAAACATTTTTTACTTCTTACACAGCCGCCTCCCGGTTTTCTGGAGGCGGCTGCGACCGTTTACCCCTGCCTGCGTAAAAGTGCCTGAATCAGCGCTGTTCTTTGTCCATCCCGGGCATCGTGGCCGAAGCTTACCCGCAGGGTACCTTTCTCCAACGTTCCGGCGCTTTCGTGCGCCAGAGGCGCACAGTGCAGCCCTGCACGGACAGCAATGCCGCAGCTGCCAAGATAATCCGCCAGCTCTTCGCAATCTTCCCTGCCCTGGAAGCTGATCGTTCCCGCCTGGTGGCTGCCGGAGAAAACCCGATACCCCAGTGCCTGCAAATCCCGGGCGCAAAGCCTGGCCTGCCTGTGCTCCCGGGCAAATATTCTTTCCGGAGTCCACTGCTCCACCAGGCGGATTCCCGCCGCCAGTCCTGCCGCTCCGGGAACATTCAGCGTCCCCGCCTCCAGCCGTTCCGGCAGCTGCTCCGGCATATACTTTGCCATAGAATCGCTCCCGGTTCCGCCAAACAGCAGCGGCTGCCCCGCTTCCCTGCACAGCAGCAGCCCGGTGCCCTGAGGACCCAGCAGGCCCTTGTGCCCTGGCATGGCAATATAGTCTGCCCCCAAAGCCTGCATATCTATGGATATACAGCCGGCAGCCTGAGCCGCATCGATCACAAACGGAACTTTTGCTTTCCGGCACATTGCCGCCATTTCCTCCACCGGCAAAATATACCCAAAAACATTGGATACCCAGGTAAACACCGCCACATCCACGCCCCGGGACAGTGCCCTTTGGAACTGCGCCAGAAGCTCCGGCCAGTCAAACAGGGTGCGCCCCGCTATGGTCAGCTCTGCCCGGTGGGCATAAAGAGGGCGCATCACCGCATTGTGTTCAAAACCGGATACCAGCACCCGCGCCTCCGGCTGCACCAGCGCATGGATAGCCAGATTCAGCCCGTGCGTACAGTTGGCGGTAAGAACCACCTGTTCCGGCGCACAGTGAAACAGCCTTCCGGCAGCCTCCCGACACAGAAACACCTGTCTCGCCGCCTCCATCGCCGCCGGATGGCCGCCACGGCCGGGATTGCCCGCCTGCTCCATCGCCGCTGTTACCGCCTGGATCACCTGGGGCGGCTTTGGGAAGGAAGTTGCGCCATGGTCCAGGTAAATCATGGTACCATCTCCTTCGGACGGCCGGAGGCATCGTACTCGTAAACCTTACGCCAGGCAATACCGTCCTGCCGCAGAAAATCCAAAGCACGGTACAGGTTTGTCGTGCGCAGCCGCAAGCCGTATCCGCAGCCCTTGGCTTCCATCCACTTGGGTGTACGCATCACACCGCAGGGGATGCCCCTGCCGGTCAGGCACCGCTCTGCCCGCTGGGCATAGGTGACGGAACGAAACGTGATCAAATACAAATGCATATGGCAAAACCTCCCGGCACATTCTATGCACGGGAGGTTTTTTCTGCTATATTTCCTTATTTTTCTTCCAGCAGGCACACAGCATGACAGGACATACCCCTGCCCTCTCCGGTAAAGCCCAGGTGTTCTTCCGTGGTAGCTTTCACATTGATCCGGCTGGGATGCAGTCCCAGATCATCGGCAATGTTTTGCTGCATAGCGGGGATGTGGGGACGCAGCTTGGGTGCCTGGGCAATCATGGTCACATCGATGTTGCCCACACGGTAGCCCGCTCCATCGATTTTTTCTCCTACACAGCGCAGCAGCACCCGGGAATCTGCTCCTTTGTATCGCATATCCGTATCCGGGAAATGCAGCCCAATATCCCCCAGCCCGGCAGCACCCAGAAGGGCATCCATCACGGCGTGGAGCAGCACATCCGCATCGCTGTGTCCATCCAGCCCCAAGGTATAGTGGATCTCCACACCCCCCAGAATCAACTTTCTGCCCCGAACCAGGGCGTGTACATCATAACCATGTCCGATTCTCATTTGTCTTCCTCCAGAAGTATTTCCGCAATTTTCAGATCCAATGGGGTAGTGACCTTCAGGTTTTGTTCCTCTCCCTCCACAAGCCGGATCTTCATCCCCAGACGCTCTACGGCAGAGCAGTCGTCCGTTACAGCGGCGCCATCTTGCTTTGCCTTTTCCAGCGCGCCCTTCAGCAGCGCTACATCAAATACCTGGGGGGTCTGTACCGCCCGCAGGGTATCCCGCTCCGGCGTAGAAACCACAAATCCGGAACCCGCAACCTTGATGGTATCCTTCACGGCTATTGCCGGTGCCGCCGCTCCAAAACTATGCGCCGCACGGACGGTTTTATCAATCAGTTCCCGGGAGATCAGCGGCCGGGCACCATCGTGCACCGCAGCCAGCTCCATATCCCCCGAGAGAGCAGCCAGACCCAAAGCGACGGATTCCTGGCGGCTACTTCCTCCGGCGATAACGGCACGTACCTTGGTCATGCCTGCACACAGGTTGGAAACAGGCAATATCAGATCCTGACGGGTTACAATCACGATCTCCCGGATGACCGCAGTCTCTTCAAAGGCTTTCACCGTACGCAGGAGCATCGGTTCCGCCCCGAGAGGAGCCATCACCTTATCAATCCCCCCCATTCGGGAGGCAGAGCCTGCTGCCACAATCACCGCACCGCATTTTTTCACCGGGATCACCTTCCGGCTTACTTTGGCCACATCTTTCAGGGTCATATTACAGCTCCTTTATCAGCTTCTTGTAGAATTCGCCCCGAACCATAAAGTTCTTGAACTGGTCAAATGCCGCACTGGCCGGGCTCATCAGCACCACATCTCCGGACTGTGCCGCCTTGGCCGCCGCATGAACGGCAGAGGCAAAATCCGGACATTCTGTAATTTCCGGATAGCCCGGACGGTAATTTTCCGCATTTTGGGTTGCCTCCCGGATTTTCTCTCCGGTAGCGCCACCCAAAAACAGCTTTTTAACATGGGTACAGATTTCCGGCCCCAGCACATCGTAGGGAATATGCTTGTCGTAGCCGCCGGCGATCAGGATCACCTTCTCCGGGAAACTCTTCAGCCCGGCAATGGTTCGGCTGGGAGAAGAGGCAATGGAATCATTGTAAAACCGCACACCGTCTTTCTCCCGCACCAGCTCAATCCGGTGCTCCACACCGCCAAAGTTTTTTGCGACCCGGCGCACGGCATCATCTGTCGCCAACCCCTCCACCAGAGCAATCGCCGCCATATAATTTTCAATATTGTGGCTGCCGGGAATGAGAATATCCTTGGTCTCCAGTATCTTTTCTCCCCGGCGGTAAATCACGCCGTCTTCCTCCCACACACAGTTTGTGGGATGCTTCCGGGAGAAAAACCGGGTTTCCCCATTTCCCTGAAGGGTAGATGTAATGGCATTGTCCCCGTTCAGAACCAGCATGCCCTGGGCATCCTGGAAACGGTAGATATTCTTTTTTGCCTCCACATATTCCTGCATATCCTTGTGAATATCCAGATGATTGGGAGCAAGATTGGTGATGAGCGCCCGCTGGGGACTGCGCTGCATATCCATCAGCTGGAAAGAACTCAGCTCCACCACCGCGAAATCCTCTTTGCCCATCTGCCGGCACAGGGGCAGCAATGGTGTTCCGATGTTGCCTCCCAGCCACACCCGTTTACCGGAAGCTTTCAGCATCTCCGAAACCAGAGTTGTCGTGGTTGTTTTTCCGTCGGAACCGGTAACGGCAATCAGGTGGCAGGGGCAGACCTCAAAAAAGACTTCCATCTCCGAAGTGACCACAGCGCCCTGGCTGCGCAGCGCCTCAATAGCCGGATTTCCCGGGTGCATGCCGGGGGTACGGAAGAGAATGTCCGCCTGAACCTGCTCCAGGTAGTGCTCCCCCAGGCTCAGCTTACAGCCCAGTTTTTCCAAATTCAAAACTTCTTCGTCCAGCTTTTCCCGGGGCGTTTTGTCGCATCCGGTGACCTGACAGCCATATTCCAGTAACAGCCGCACCAGCGGGCGATTGCTCACACCCAGGCCCAGAACGGCAATCCGCTTTCCTCTCAAAGAAGTAAAATATGCTTCAAATGGATCCATAGCTATCCCATCCTTTTTTCATCATTGTCCCAGGGACATGCCGAAGCCTCCACCGTGGGGCTGCCCGCTCCCTGTTGGGTTAAGTATACTCCCAAAACATTTATTTTGCAAGATATTTGACATTTGGCGGAAATTGCAGTACAATATTTCCGCAACTGAGCTGGGCAGCCGCGGATGGGAACCGAAAGGACCCAGATGAGGAAAGTCCGGGCTCCGCAGGGCAGGGATAACGGGTAACGCCCGCCGAGGGTGACCTCAGGACAAGTGCAACAGAGAGATACCGCCTGGCAACAGGTAAGGGTGAAAAGGTGTGGTAAGAGCGCACCCAGCCTATGGTAACATAGGTTCTATGATGTAAACTCTATCCCGGAGCAACACCGTGTGGGGAACAACAGGCTGACCCGGCCGTTCCCAAGAGGTGGCTTGACCCCAGGGGCAACCCTGGGGCTAGATAGATGGCTGCTGAAACAGAACCCGGCTTATAGGCTCAGTTGATCGGGGGCTTCTGCCCCCGTTTTTTATAACCGAAACAAATTTCAGTATCCTTGCGCAGGTTTACCAAAAACCGAACCCGCGCAGGGGATTTTTTATTTTGAAATTCTATGAATCTGCCGAAACTTTCCACAAAAAGGAATGGTCTGCAAAATAGAGCTGGAAAAAATCGCCTTTGCATGGTATTCTTTACAGGAGTGAGTGTATGCTTATCAAACAGAAAGATACGGAGGTTTTTCATATGTCAAAAATCAAAGGCGAATCCAGGCTCAGTTTTCTGGAAGCCGCAAGTATCATCGTAGGGCATGGCGTTGGCGCGGGTATCCTGTCTGTACCCTACCTGGCTGCCCACAATAGCTTTCGGGAAACTCTGCTGATTCTGGGACTGTGCTATCTTTACAATCTGCTGCTGCATTTCCTGATTGCGGAGCTGTCCTATAATAACGACGGTGCCCAATTCGTCAGCTGCTTCAATCGGGAACTGTTCTCCGGAAAAATAAAAACCATTATGACCTGGGTTGCCTTCGCCCTGCTGGGTCTATCCGTGTTTGTCAATGTCAGCGCTTTTCTCACCGGCGCTGCCGCCGTGTTCCGTTCCTGGCTTGGCTGGCCGGACTGGGCAGGCATGTTGCTTTTCTATGCGGCAGGCGCAGGCGTTGTCTTCGTCGGCATGAAATTGGTGGGTATTTGTGAAAAATATGCCGTGGTGGCTATGGTTGCGGTTATCGGCATTCTCACCGTTGCCACCCTCTCCGGTCAGACCCATGCATTGCCCTCCGGCTGGCATGGGCTGAACAATGCCATGGCTCTGTTTGGCATGATCGGTTTCTCCCTGTCCGCGGTCATGTCCACACCCCAGGTTGTAAAAGGTCTGGACGGCGATCCCAAGCGGGTTCGTGGTGCCATCGCCCTAGGTCTGGGTGTCAATGCGATGCTGATTCTCATCATCACCCTGACCACCCTGCTGGGTGTCGGCACGGAGATTTCCGGCAATGGTGCCATGGTAGACCTGGCCAGTAAACTGGGTGGGTGGGTAAGCATCATCGGCTATGTATTTACCCTGCTGGCGCTGGCCACCTCCTTCTGGGCCAATACGCTGAATCTGCGGGACATAGTCAATGAGCAGACCCATTGGGGGCACAAGCGCAGCTGGCTGGCTGCCTCTCTGCCCTGCCTGCTGCTGGCAATTCTGGGGCTGAATTCCTTTGTGGGCTTCACCCGCCTGGCCAGCATCATCCAGGTTGTAACCGGTTTGAGCATCATCGCCGCCTACAATCTGTCCCGGAAGCGTACCGGAAAGTCCCCCATACTGGGTTCTTTCGGAACGCTGCCCTTCCAGCTGCTGATTGGCCTGTGCACCCTGGTTGCCACCGTGGGCGCTGTGATGAAGGTGAACTGATATGAAAGCAAAAAAGATTCTGAAAGCCGCCGGCCTTGCCGTCGGCACCACTGCCGGAGTTGGCCTGGGGCAGTTCTACCGCTACTGCTTCTGCCGCGATCCCGGCCCCCTGGCCAAAGTATTGGACAGCAAGGGGCACGAGGAGGACTATTACCACCACAGAGATACCACCGCCGCCCAGCTTGCCCAACTGGACTGCCAGCGCTTCACCCGCACCAATTCCCGCGGTATACGCCTGGAGGGCTACTACTATCAAAGCGGCAGCCAACCCAGTGGAAAAATTGCGTTTATCATCCATGGCTACCGCTCGGAGCATCTGGAAACAGCCGGTATGTATTATGAATACTACTTCTCCCGGGGCATCGATGTTTTCTGCTGCGACCATGGTGCCGCCGGAGAAAGCGGCGGCAGCGTGATTGGCTACGATGTATTCGAAAGCCGGGACTGCCTGGACTGGCTGGAATTCTTGTATGAGCAGTTTGGCCGGGAAATTCAGGTGCTGCTGCACGGCTTCTCCATGGGCGGTGCCACAGTGCTTTCCATGAGCGACCGGGTCGGCGATCAGGTGAAATGTATCGTATCCGACAGCGGGTACACCAGCGCCGCTGAAATTCTAAGCGGCCGTGTGGGCGCACTGGCCACGGTTATGAGTGGGATCAATCGGGTAGTCGCAGGCTACACCCTGGCAGATACGGATGTACGGGAACATGTGAAGCACTCCCGGGTACCCATCCTGTTCGTCCACGGAAGGCAGGATAAAACCGTTCCCTTTTCCATGGGGGAAGAACTCTACGCCCTCTGCCCCGGAGAAAAGGACTGCCTCTGGATAGACAACGCCCGGCATGTAGAATGTATGCACTGCGCCAAAGAAGCCTACGAAGGAAAACTGGATCATCTTCTGCGGACCTGTTTTAAATTGAAGTGACCGCCGTCTCAAACTCTATTCGGAAGCAGGTTGTTCCAATGATTTGAAATCAGGGATAAATCAATGCTCAACTTACGAAACCAGTGTTAGATTCAGAGATGATGTTTGCGTTATAAAGCGTGGGCAAAAAACGAATGCAGAAAGTTAGACCGCCTTTTTAAAATGAGCGAAATTCCAGGAACAAGAATTTGTAGATACCTTTTTTCCGCAATAATGTTCTCGTAACGTAAATGCCATATCGCAGTTTTATTGGATATCGGAGGAAAAGAGAAATGGGGCTTCTTGAATGTACAAGTTACAGATTCTTAGTCCGGGGATATGGTTATTTCAAAGAAGGTAAGGTTCAGGATCTTGTTCAAATGGCGCAAAATCAATACCGTGCGGCAGTTTTCGGTACTGCGGCAAGGCCGTATGAGGTTCTCCTTGATCTGAACCACGTTCGAAAGTCAAAATGCACTTGTCCACACGCCAACGGAAGGAGAATTGTGTGCAAGCACATGGTTTCCGTTTATTTTTCCGTTTTTCCGGACGAGGCACAACACGTTTACGAAACGAAAATTACTGACGAATATGATGACACGGAGTACGATGAGCGGGACGAATATGAATATGAAGACGGGTACGAATACGAAGATGAAAACGATGAAAGCGACGAACTCATCAAATATGTTTGCAAAATGAAGCGGAGTGAATTGCAGCAGACATTGCTGCAATTGCTGATCGATGGTCCTTCATGGCAGTACGAACGGTTCATAGAGGAACATTATATTGGATGGGAACTCTGAAATATATGGAAAAGTAGCCAATGCCTGTCTCGATGGAAGAAATTGCAACAAGACGAGCAGAAAGTGGAACTAATGTAGCCCTTAAATTACAAAACCCCCAGGCGGGGCGCGGTTTGTGCGCCTTTGCCTGGGGGGTTATCAATGCGCAAACTGGCTCTGGTACAGCTTGGCGTAGAAGCCATTCTTTTCCAGCAGGGTTTGGTGGTTGCCCTGCTCGATGATGTGGCCGTCTTTCATCACCAGGATCACATCGGCCTCCCGGATGGTGGAAAGGCGGTGGGCGACGATGAATGTCGTGCGTCCCTGCATCATGGTATTGAAGGCTTTCTGAATCCGGATTTCCGTGCGGGTATCGATGGAAGAGGTTGCTTCATCCAGGAACAGCATCGGCGGCAGGCACAGCATAACCCGGGCGATGCACAGCAGCTGCTTCTGCCCCTGGGAGAGTTCTCCGCCGTTTTCTCCAATCACGGTATCGTAGCCCTGGGGCAAACGCTTGATAAAGCTGTGGGCATGAGCCTGCTTGGCGGCGGCGATGATTTCCTCCATCGTTGCCTGCGGCTTGCCCATGGCAATATTCTCCCGGATACTTCCGGCCATCAGCCAGGTATCCTGCAAAACCATGCCGACGCTGTGGCGCAGATCCTGCCGGGTCATATCCCGGGTGTTTACGCCGTCCAGGACAATGGCACCCTCCTGGGGGTCATAGAAGCGCATAAGCAGGTTGATAAAAGTCGTTTTCCCGCAGCCGGTAGGGCCGACAATCGCAATGCGCTGGCCTGGCTGCACGGTCAGGTTAAAGTCCTCGATCAGCGGACGCTCCGGAGTATAGGAGAACTTGACATTGTGGATTTCCAGGCTGCCGTTCACGGTTTCCGGCTTCTTCGGCTGGACAGGCTCCGGGGTTCTGGCCGGTGTCTCAATCAGATCCAGCACCCGTCCGGCGCAAGCCAGGGCATTCTGCAGCTCTGTTATCACACCGGAGATTTCGTTGAAGGGCTTGGTGTACTGGTTGGCATAGTTCAGCAAAATGGTCAGGCTGCCAACGGTAATGCCGCCGGACAGGCAGAACAGGGCACCGGACAGGGCAACCAGGGCATACACCACGGAGTTTACGAACCGGGTGCAGGGATTGGTGAGGGAGGAGAAGAATACCGCCTGCAGGGAGGCTTTTTCCAGCCTGGCGTTCACCTGGTCAAACTGCTCCATGGAAGCCTTCTCATGGCCAAAGGCGCGGACGACCTTCACCTGGCCTACCGCTTCGTCAATGATGCCGGTAAGCTCTCCCCGGGTGCTGCTTTGCAGTGTGAACATAGAATATGTCCGCTTGGCAATAAACCCGGCAACGATCAGAGACAGGGGTGTTACAAAAATAACCACAAGCGCAATGATGGGGTGGATGCTCAGCATAATAATCAGCGTCCCCAGAATGGTCATCACGCCAGTGAAGAACTGGGTAAAGCCCATAAGCAGGCCGTCAGCAAATGTATCCACATCGGAGATAACCCGGCTGACCAGATCCCCCTGGGGGTGGGCATCCAGGTAACTCAGGGGCAGAACCTGAATATGAGCGAAAGCTTCGTTGCGGATGTCCCGGGTCACCTGGAAGGTGATGCGGTTGTTCATTTCCCGCATACCCCACTGCACCAGACCTGCTGCCACGGCACACACAATCACCTGGGTGAGATAGCTCCCCATTTTGGCAAAGTCCACATTCCCGGCCTCCACAATGCAGTCGATGGCACGGCCAACCAGAACGGGAATATACAAAGACATCACAACGGATACCGCTGCCGCGCACAGAGACAGCAGGATGCCCGGTGTATAGGGGCGAATCCGCCGAAGCACCTTTTTCAGGGTGCCTTTTTCTGCTTTTTTAGCCATTTTCTGCCACCTCCTTCGGGAACTGGGAATAATAAATTTCCTGATAAACAGGGCAGGATGCCAACAAATCTTCGTGGGTACCCTTGCCCACCAGAGCGCCATCATCCAGCACCAGAATTTCATCGGCAAAACGGACGGAGGCGGCACGCTGGGAGACGATGAAGGTGGTGGGCGGGTTCTCCATGGCACGGATGGCCATGCGCAGCTGAGCATCGGTGGCATAGTCCAGAGCGGAAGCGCTGTCGTCCAGAATCAGAATTCTGGGCTTGCGCACCAGCGCCCGGGCGATGGTAAGCCGCTGCTTCTGGCCGCCGGAGAAGTTTGCGCCGCCCTGCTCCACAGTTTCTTCCAGACCATTGGCCTTGCCCCGAACCACATCTTCTGCCTGGGCGGTTCGCAGAGCCTCCCACAGCTGGGCATCCGTAGCATCCGGATTGCCCCACAGCAGATTTTCCCGGATGGTTCCCCGGAACAGCACCGCCTTCTGAGGAACGATACCGATTTGCCGGCGCAGGGTATCCATGGTATACTCAGCTACATTTCTGCCATCCAGCAGCACCTCTCCCCTGGCGGCATCATACAGCCGGGGAATCAAATTCACCAGAGTGGACTTGCCGGAACCGGTACCGCCGATTATGCCAATCGTCTGGCCGGGACGGGCGCTGAAGCTAATATCCGACAGGGAATCCTCACCTGCACCGGCGTACCGGGCGCAAACATGGCGAAATTCTACCTCACCGGCAAGCTGCCGGGCAGCCTCTCCCTCCTGCTGATCATTTTCCACAGACAGCACTGCGGCAATCCGGTCCGCACAGGCGGCGGCCTTGGTCATATTGATGATCAGGTCGGCCATCTTGATCAGTTCTACAAGAATCTGGGACATGTAGTTGTACAGGGCGACCACAAGTCCCTGGGTAAGCAGGCCGCTTTCTACCTTCAGCGCGCCCACCCGTACCAGAATGAAAATAGCCAGGTTGATCACCACGTAGGTCACCGGGTTCATCAACGAGGAAATGCGCCCCGCCAGCAACTGCCGCCGGGTAAGCTCCTGATTCTTTTCCCGGAAAGAATCCACTTCCGTCTCTTCCTTGCAGAAAGCACGCAGTACCCGTACTCCGGTCAAATTCTGCCGGGTGGCAGAGGTAATGCCGTCCAGCCCGGCCTGCACGGACTTGTACTTCGGCATGGTGATCAGCATAATGCCAAACACGATCACGCAAAGCACCGGAATCACACCTGCAAATACCAGTGCAGCCTGGGCATCGATGGTAAAAGCCATAATCATTGCGCCAAATACCACAAACGGAGACCGCAGCAGCAGCCGCAGGGTCAGGTTGACGCCGCTCTGTACCTGGTTGATGTCCGAGGTCATCCGGGTGATCAGCGTGGAAGTACCCAGCTTGTCCACCTGGGTATAGCTCAGCCCCAGCACATGCTCCAGAAGGGCATGACGCAGCCGGGTGGAGAATCCCACAGCCGCCCGGGCAGCAAAATACTGAGCCGTGACCGAACAAACCAGCCCGACCAATCCCAGGCTGACCATCACCAGGCACATCCGGAGCACATAGCCCTGATTCCCGCCGCCGATGCCATCATCCACAATGCTTGCAACTACCAGCGGCACCAGCAACTCCAGCCCCGCCTCCAGCAGCTTAAACAGCGGGCCGAGGATGCACTGCTTTTCAAAACCTTTCATGTATTGGATCAGTTTTTTCAATCTATCCACCTCTTTGTATAATCTCATCTTAATATAATACCATTTATTTTATCCCAACGCAACTGATTTTCTCTTGGATTGTATACGGAAATCGCAACTCAAAAAGAGGTATAAACAGGATCAGAGGCTTGCAAATGCTGAAAAGAGCATAGAACTTTTTCTTTCGGGGAGTTTCTTCGTCGCAATGAAGGGGAACAGAAGCAGCTGCGGCAAGCAGAGCAAAATTGTGGTATAGCTACAGGAGGCATCCCCGTGCAATTGCTTGATTTGAAATGTGCCAAATATAAAAAATGCGTGATTTTCGCTGCAAATTATCGTCAATATCCACAAGAAATGAGACTGCCGGATGTATAACTTGACAAAACATACAAAACGAATGACAATATTCGACTATATCACAAAATTTAACTACAAATAATAAAAAATTACCCACAATCCAATCTAGTGACTTTTTTGTGTAAAACTGTTATTTTAGAGATGTAAGTTGGGGGAGAAGATGTGCAATCTCTCCAATAAATAAAAATAGGAAGGAACCGAGAATCATGAAAACCAAGAAAAGCGCAAAATTCTGGGTAGCCATTGCTCTGATCATATGCTTGATTAGCTCTGTTGGTGCAATGGTTGTTCAAACCAATGGTGGGTCGATCACCATTAAAGAACTGTACGTAGAAACCTCTTCTGGTCTGGGACTGGATGCCCTGCTGCTCGTTCCCGAAAATGCGACTGCGCAAACCCCCGCTCCTGCAATTGTAACCAGCCATGGTTGGTTTAACAATAAGGAGATGCAGGATCTGAACTATCTGGAATACGCAAAGCGTGGCTATGTTGTGATCTCTATCAGCATGTATGGCCATGGTGATTCTGAAATTATCCACGGCGGTACCTGGTGGACGCCTGAACACAATGCCAACGGTATGTACGATGCCGTAAAGTTGCTGACGACCCTTCCTTATGTTGATGCAAGCCGGATTGGTGTTACCGGTCACTCCAATGGTGGCCTGGCTTGTAAGGAAGCTGTCCGCTTGGACAACAATGCTGAAACCCAGCTGATTTCCTCTGTTCTGCTGGTCTCCTGTGACCCCATTTACACAGAAGAAGACACTGTGACCAATACTTTTGGCCGCCGTGTGTATGATACCAGCAACGATACCTATACCAATTTCTTCGGTAGCCGTGATGTCGGCTTCATTGCCTGCGAATATGACGAATTCTTCAACTGTGTTTCCAATGGTGATGGCACGTGGACTGCTGCCCGTGATTATATCCATACCGAACCTGCCCAGTCGTTCCTGCACTTTGGTGTAGATCCTACCGGTATGGAAGAGCGTGCGGCGGATACCATTTATAAGGAAATGGTAGATGCGCCAATCATCATTCTGGACGAGGCAACCGCCAATGTTGACCCAGAAAGTGAGCAGGAGCTGACCTCTGCCATTGAAGCACTGACCAAAGAGAAAACAATTCTCATGATCGCTCATCGGCTGAAAACTGTCCGTCATGCGGACAAGATTCTGGTGATCGATGACGGCAAAATTGTCCAGAGCGGCACCCATGAGCAGCTCATGCAGCAGGGTGGCATCTACCGCCGTTTCGTGGAGTCCAGAGAACTGGCCGTTGGCTGGAAGGTATAAGAGCTTTAAGACAAATGTGTAAATTAAGCCAATAATTAAAGACTGCACACCCCCTCTGAAATTTGCATACCCTCGCAGACCGTTCGTTAAAAGGTATCTTCGCTTAAATTGAAACAGGCTCTATGGAAGTCATTTCTGAACCTCCATAGAGCCTGTTATCGTTAAAAAGTATCGAAAAATCCTTGCAAATCAAGGGCTTTGCAAAAAGAAACCGGACACCCGCTTCGATACGCATTGTATCAAAACTGGTGTCCAGTTATGGCATTGACTGCGCCTTTTGATACAATGCAACGGCTGATGGCATGTTCTAAATAAAAACGCATTATTTCCGGTTTCCGCTGTTGCACTTTGGGATAAATGGTGCTATATTATATGCAGTATAAATCGCAGAAAGGGTGCGTGAATATGTTGGATTATAGATGGAAACGATTGCTTAGTGGTTTCTTGGCATTGGCACTGGTGGTGGGGATGCTACCACCGGCTGCTGTGGCGGCGGAAGAAACGGAAGCTACGGAAGCGGTGGAGGTTCAGGAAACGGAACCGGTGACCACAGAGCCAGTGGAGACGGAACCTGTGGAAGCCACGGCTCCGGTTACAGTTCCCTCGGAGGTAACCGAACCGACTGAAACTACGGAAGAAACTGTCCCGGAGGCCACTGTGGAAACCACAGAAGCCTCCGAAGAAACCGTGGCTGAGACGACGGAGGCAACCGAATCTGCACTGCCCGAAAACGTGGCAGCGGTGCAGGCTCTTATTGATGCCCTGCCTACCCTGGACACCGTCACGGCGGAGGACTACGATGCCGTGCAGGATGCCTACGATGCCTATGAAGCCCTGACCGACGAGGAAAAGGCCCTCATTCAGGGTGCGGAGGTCTTTGAAGCCCTGTTCGCCTGGTTCAATGCCCAGACCGCCACGCTGGTGGATAACACCTGCGGCGAAGACCTCACTTGGACGCTGGCAGACGGCGCCCTGACCATCTCCGGCACCGGCGCTATGACGGATTTTGGTTGGAATGGCGCGCCTTGGTTTGACCAGCGCGACAGTATTACTTCTGTCGTAATCGAGGAAGGCGTAACCAGCATTGGCAATTATGCCTTCGCCTACTGCTACAAGCTGACCGATGTCACCATTTCCCGGAGCGTGACCTCCATTGGTGCGTACGCTTTTGCCCGGGGATGGTATGAGGGAACCATCACCATTCCCGCCAGTGTCACCTACATTGGGGATGGCGCTTTCGTGGGCGTAGGCAAACTCGCCGTGGAGGAGGGCAACACAAGCTTCACCGCAGACAGCAAGGGTGTCCTGTATAACAAGGACAAGACCGAGCTGCTGCAGGCACCTCATCTCCTCTCCGGTTCCTATAGCATCCCCAACAGCGTTACCGAAATCGGTGACTGGGCCTTCTATAACTGCCGCTTCCTTACCAAAGTTACCATCCCCAACAGCGTTACCACCATTGGTGACAGAGCATTTGCCGGCGGCGGCCTGACCGAGATCCAGGTGGTGGATGGGAATCCCAATTATGCCGCAGTGAACGGTATGCTGACCGACAAGGCGAAAACCACCCTGCTGGCTGCGCCTGGTGGACTGACCGGCACCCTGGCCGTGCCCGAATGCATCACCACCATTGGTGCACATGCATTCGAAAGCAGCAACATCACCAGTGTAACACTGCCTAGCAGTGTTACATCCCTGGGTTCTTGTGCGTTTTCCAACTGCACGAACCTGACCAGCATCACCATCCCCGATGGCGTTACATCCCTTTCCGACAATATGTTTTCGTTCTGCCCCAGCCTGAATCGCATTGCCCTGCCGGCTACCATCACCTATATCAGCTATAACGTGTTTTGGGATAGCGGCCTGACGGATATCTACTACGCCGGTACCGAAGAACAGTGGGCGGGAATCGACATCGAAGACACCACGCTCCTTGCCCCCACCACTGTCACCATCCACTATGGTGAGGAAGTTCCCAGCTACACAGCCAAGGGCACCTGCGGCGATGATTTGACCTGGATCCTGGAGGATGGTACCCTGACCATCTCCGGCACCGGCGCTATGACGGATTTTGGTTGGAATGGCGCGCCTTGGTTTGACCAGTGCGACAGTATTACTTCTGTCGTAATCGAGGAAGGCGTAACCAGCATTGGCAATTATGCCTTCGCCGACTGCTACAATCTGACCGATGTCACCATTTCCCGGAGCGTGACCACCATTGGCGAGGAAGCCTTCTACGACTGTGCCGGGCTGACCGCCATCACCATTCCTGAAGGCGTGACCACCATTGGTGCGTACGCTTTTGCCTGGGGATGGTATGAGGGAACCATCACCATTCCCGCCAGTGTCACCTACATTGGGGATGGCGCTTTCGTGGGCGTAGGCAAACTCGCCGTGGAGGAGGGCAACACAAGCTTCACCGCAGACAGCAAGGGTGTCCTGTATAACAAGGACAAGACCGAGCTGCTGCAGGCACCTTATCTCCTCTCCGGTTCCTATAGCATCCCCAACACGGTAACGAAGATCGGGTCGCGTGCCTTCTATAACTGCCTCTTCCTTACCAAAGTTACCATCCCCAACAGCGTTACCGAAATCGGTGACTGGGCCTTCCCCTATTGTTGGGACCTGACCAGCATCACCATTCCCAAGAGCGTTACCACCATTGGTGAAGGAGCATTTGCCGGCGGCGGCCTGACCGAGATCCAGGTGGTGGATGGGAATCCCAA